>NZ_JCBAMT010000004.1:0-138569 GCF_059760445.1 Achromobacter sp. D7-1
TTGCACGCTGGCGGCACGTTCTCAGTGGCTGATCATCCAGGGCCTGGCGCCCGCGAACGATTTCGCCCCATCCGACGTGGTACGCGTCTTGCCGCCCGTCTTGCCGCCGGAACAACATCCGCAATTCATGCCGTGGCCGGACCGCGAGCTGCGCGGCTCGTGCGCGCTGCGCTCGTTGACGGCGCGCGCCCGGTTCACCGCGGACGACAACGCCGAAATCGCCGGCGCTCCGCCCACGATGCGGCCGCACATCGCGCCGCATTGCGGGCAGGCGGCGGGATCGCGCCACCGGGCCAGCGGCACCAGCGCCGCGAACTCGCCGCAATCGCCGCAGGCATAGTCATACATGGGCATGGCGGCTTCTCCTAGCGGTCGCGCGACAGCGGCATGTCCACGCCACCCTGGATGTGCTTGACGGGGCCGGACGCCGAGGGCTGGATGTCGAAATCGAAGATCTCCGTCGGCAGCCACAGCGTGGCGCAAGAATTGGGTATGTCCACCACCCCGCTGATATGCCCCTGCACCGGCGCGCAGCCAAGCAGCGAATACGCCTGGGCGCCCGAATAGCCGAACTTCTTCAGGTATTCGATGGCGTTCAGGCAAGCCTGCCGGTACGCGACGTTCACGTCCAGATAGTGCTGCTTGCCGGATTCGTCCACCGAAATCCCTTCGAAGATCAGGAAGTCCTTGTAGGCCGGCGTGATCGGGCTGGGCTTGAAGATCGGGTTCTTGATGGCGTACTTCTCCATGCCGCCCTTGATCAGCGACACGCGCATGTGCACCCAGCCCGCCATTTCAATGGCGCCGCAGAAGGTGATCTCGCCGTCGCCCTGCGAGAAATGCAGGTCGCCTACTGACAGGCCGCCGCCCTGCACATAGACCGGAAAAAACACCCGCGCGCCGCGCGACAGATCCTTGATGTCGCAGTTGCCGCCGTGTTCGCGCGGCGGCACGGTGCGCGCGCCCTCGCCCGCCGCCTTGTCGCGGTCGGCGCCCTGCATGGCGCCCATGTGCGCCGTCTTCGGCGCGGGCGGATTGGCCAGCGGCGGAACGCGGTTGGGATTGGTGTCGATCAGCACCTGCTCGCGCCGGTTCCAGGTGTCCAGCAGCTTCTTGTCGGGCAGGCAGCCGATCAGCCCGGGATGGATCAGCCCGGCGAAGTTCACGCCGGGAATATGGCGCGACGAAGTGAACATGCCATGGAAATCCCAGATGGATTTCTGCGCATGCGGAAAATGCTCGGTCAGGAAACCGCCGCCGTTATTGCGGCTGAAAAAGCCATTGAAACCCCACAGGCTGTCCGGCTTGGCGCCGATGTCCAGCAGGTCCACCACCAGCAAGTCGCCGGGCTCAGCCCCTTCCACGCCCACCGGCCCCGAAAGAAAGTGCACCGTGGACAGGTCCACGTCGCGGACGTCGTCGGCGCTGTCATCGTTCTTGATCGCGCCGCCGGTCCAGTCATAGGTTTCCAGCACGAAGTCGTCCCCCGGCTTGACCCACACGGCCATCGGAATATCCGGATGCCAGCGATTGTGGATCTGTGCGTTCTCGTAGGGGGATTGGGCCAGGTCGACCTTGATGAGGGTGTCGGTCATTCTCTTTCATCTCCAACGTAACGTGTTGATAAAACAGAAATTTCTATCTTCGACCGTTTAACACGAAGGCGCATGGCAGCGCCTGTGAGTCGTTGATATGTGAAGCACAGTAGGCGAGTTTTGGAACGCCGTAAACTGGGTTTCCGACCAGTAGCCCAGGGATGGTTCAAGGCGAAGGATGGCTGCGGGCGCCGCACCATTGCACGGTCGGTTTCGTCGATGAATAATTGGTGCTCCCAGCACCGCGAATTGGAGTACCAATGAGCCTCGTCGAGCCCCCGGAAGAAGGGACTGCTGCCCCTTTCAGCAGCTTGGCCCAATTGGATGAACCCTACCGCTACCAGCTTCTGGTGGAGGGCGTCCTTGACTATGCGATTTTCCTGCTCGACGCCAATGGCTTCATTGCAAGCTGGAATGCCGGCGCGCAGCGCTTCAAAGGCTACGAAGCCGCCGAAATCATCGGGCAGCACTTCTCGCGCTTCTACACCGATGAAGATCGCGCCGCAGGCGTCCCGCAGCGGGCCTTGGCCATCGCGTCGAGCGAAGGCAGATTCGAGGCCGAGGGCTGGCGAGTCCGCAAGGGCGGCTCGCGATTCTGGGCCAGCGTGGTCATAGACCCCATACGGGACGGTTCGGGCAAGCTCATCGGTTTCGCGAAGGTCACGCGCGACATCACTGAAAAGCGGCACAGCCAGCTCGAGTTGCAGGCGACCCAGCTGGCTCTGCATCGGGCCCAGCGCATGGAAGCGCTGGGGCGCGTGACTGGCGGTCTGGCCCACGATTTCAACAATTTCATCTCGGTCATCGACGGGGCCGCGGAGTTGCTGCGCAACCCCGAACTCGCGCCTGAAAAGCGCGTCAAGTACCTCAATGCCATTGCAGATACGGCGCAGCGGGCGACCCACCTGACCCAGCAAATGCTGGCGTATGCGCGCCGCCAGCCTCTCGAACCCTCCCAGGTAGACGTCGGTCTATGCATCGAAGGGATGAAGCCGATTTTCCAGGCAACACTTGGAGCAGCAGTCCGGGTGCAGTACCAGCTCCCTGATGATCCCTGCCTCATTTGCGCCGACGTCAGCCAGCTGGAAAACGCCTTGTTGAATCTGGTGGTCAATGCCGCAGACGCCATGCCTTTCGGCGGCAATGTAAGAATTGCAGTCAGCTGCGTGGACTCGCGCCCGGATGAACAGGGAGGCCTCGCCACCGGGCCGTTTGTCGCCGTCAGCGTTTCGGACGATGGCGAAGGCATCGCGCCGGAAATTCTGGACCACATCTTTGAACCCTTCTTCACCACCAAACCGGAAGGCAAAGGAACGGGCTTGGGCTTGAGCCAGGTTTTCGGCTACGTCTCGCAAACAGGCGGTCACGTCGATGTGGCCAGTTCCGCCCAAGAGGGTACGACATTCACCCTCTACTTCCCCAAGGCCTCCCCCGGGCAGGGGGCCGGACAATGATGGTATTTCGGCCCGCCTGCTTCCTTAGTAGCTGAGGCACAGCACTGTTTCCAATTCACGGATCAACTCATCCGCGGCCCATGGCTTCAGGATGAACTTCGTCGCTGGCGGAAGATCATCCGCTGCGGGGTAATGACGGCCCGACGTGAGAAGCACGGCAATTTCAGGCGATTGATGGCGTATTCGCGCCGCCATCTCGAGGCCATCCATGGAGCCCGGCATCTCGATGTCCGTAATGACCGCGCGTATGTCGGGACGCTCCCCGAGCCGCTGCAGCGCCTCGTCGGCATTGCCCGCCTCGCAGACGGCATAACCCTCCCCGGCCAATATCTCGGCCAGTATCCATCTGGCGGTCTCGTTGTCATCGACAACGAGAACAGCCTTCCGCCCAGCGCAGATTTTGGCATCCGTCATATGTCCCAGCCTGAATGGTGGAGCCGGTGGATTTTCGAGGCCTTAACGGCATGCGGGAGTCAGCAAGCGTCATGCCTGTCTACAAAGGGCCGATCGCATCGGCTCCTGTCCCGATTTTCCCAGCAGTTATGATGCTGCCCATTCTGTCGCACTATCAAGGTATCTCCGCATGGCCGCCCTTAACCGTCGTACTCTTGCCGTCCTGCTCATCTGCACCGCCAGCGCCAGCGCGCCCGCGGTCGCGGAAGACTGCATCGCGCAGATCAAGGCGGAGCAGGCGCGCATCGACCGCGCGCAGGACGTGCAGCGCACGCGCGAGGCTTCCAACGACCTGCAATTGAATCGCGAACTGTGCCAGGGCCGGCTGGACCTGCTGGATGCCCGCTACGCCCTGGTCGACGACTTCGAGGCCTGTCGCCGCCAAGGGGTGGAGTTTCCGGCAAGGATGGCGCGCGCGCTGAGCGACGCGTCCGACGAATTGGCGGACAAGAAGGCCGCGTGGATCAGAACCTGCGGCCTCCAGATGAAGGACTGAATGAGGGATGGAGCGGCCCGCCTGGCGGCGGGCGCACGTCTCACGCGGCCTGCTTGTCGGCGCTTTTCGGGAAGAAAATCGCGCGGCTCGGGTCGAAGCCGTAGCGGTGCTCAAACTCGGTTGCGTCCGCGGCCAGCGCCAGCACCGAATCCAGGATGAAATCGGCCTTCTCGTCCGCCAGCAGCACGCTGAAGTTCAGCCGGATGAAGCCCGGCTTTTCCATTTCCCGGCCGTCCAGGATGGCCTGGCGCATCTGCAGCGATTCATCCGCGCCGATATCCAGCAAACGATGCACGTAAGGACCCGCGCAAGCGCAGCCGCCGCGCGCCTGGATGCCGAAGCGGTCGCTCAGCATGCGCGTCACCAGTTGCTGATGCACGAAGCCGCCGCGGCCATTGCGCACCCGGAACGAAAAGATCGGCAAGCGTGCCGCCGTGAGCGAACCCAGCAGTTCCAGTTGCGCCGCGCCCTGCCATCTGGCCAGCGCGCGTTGCACGAAGTGTTGATTGCGCTGGCGCATGAAGTCCGCGCCCAGCGCTTCCTTCACCAGCAGCACCAGGGCGGCACGGATATCGCCCACCACATTGGGCGTGCCCGCTTCCTCGCGCGCTTCCAGGCTGCCGCTGTAGTCATGGCCCACGGGCGAAACGAAGCGGACCGTGCCGCCACCGGGCCAGGTGGGCGTGGTGTCCAGCACCGCGTCGCGGCGCACGATCAGCACGCCAGACGCGCCCGGGCCGCCGATGAACTTGTGTGGCGAGAAAACAATCGCGTCGATCGCCGCATCGGCGGCAGGCGTCATCCGGATCGGCAGATAGGGGGCGCCGCCGGCATAGTCCCACAGCATCTTGGCGCCCGCGGCCTTGACGCGCCGGGTCACTTCCGCCACATCCGCCACGATGCCCGTCACGTTCGAAGCCGCCGACAGCGCGCAAACCACCAGCGCGCCCTCCCCGGCTTGCAGCGCCGCATCCAGCTGCGCCAGGTCGGGGCCGCCTTCAGGGCTTTCCGCCAGCTCGACGATTTCCGCGCCGCATTCGCGCCACGGCAGGATGTTGGAATGATGTTCGTAGGGGCCAATGATGACGCGCACCTTGCGGCCCGCGGCGATGGCCTCGCGCACGCCGAACAGATGCACCAGCCGATTGATCCCCGCCGTCGCGCCCGAGCCCGCAAAAATCACCGCGTGCTCATCGCCCGCACAGCAGCAGCGCGCAATCGCCGCGCGCGCCTCGCGGCGCAGGCGGGTAATGAAGCCGCCGCAATAAGACGCCTCGGTATGCGAGTTGGCGTAGTACGGCAGCACCTGCTCCAGAACGAAGCGCTCGACCTGCATTAGCGCCCGGCCGGACGCAACGTAATCCGCATAGACCAGTGGCTTGACGCCATAGGGACCGTCGACCACCGCATCCTTGCCGATCAGCCCATCGGCCAGCGCCGCGGCGACGTCGTCCGCCTTCAGGCTTTCTTGAAATTGCTGCAACGGGGTAGCCGGGGCGGAGGCGGTTTTGGTGATCGTATTCATGTCGAGGATATTCCTGGGAACGTCGGAATATCATACGATGGGGTGAAATTTAAAACCTCACCTAATTTTTGCCTGAATTCATGAAAATTGGGTCATTTGATCTTTTATATGGAAAAAATAGACAAGTTTGATCTGAATATCATCTCCTGCCTGCAAAAGGACGGCGCGCTGTCGCAACGCGAGCTGGCCGATCGCGTCGGCCTGTCCCAAAACGCCTGCTGGCGCCGGCTGCAGCGTCTGAACGCCTGCGGCATCATTCGCGGCACCCGGGCCGAGGTCAACCTGGTCGAACTGGGGCTGGACCTGACGGTCTTCGTAATGATCCGCACCAGCCACCACGCCAAGGCCTGGGCCGATGGTTTCCGGCAACACGTGGGGCGCCTGCCCGAAGTGACCGAGTTCTATCGCATCGGCGGAGATTGGGACTACCTCATCAAGGTGGTCTGCCGCGGCATGGCCGGGTACGACCGCTTCTACCAGAAGCTGATCACGGATTTCGAGCTGTCGACGGTGACGGGGTTCTTCAGCATGGAGGCCATCATCGAGAACCGGCCGCCGGATCTGGGAGGGCTGGAGGGCTAAGACCAGCGGCCAGGCACCGCGTCATGTGCGATCCACGCGGACATGACAAAACCGTGATGCCGGGACGATCAGATTTGTAATTTCAGCGACCGCGGATTGTCGGGCAACGGCCTTCACACTGGCCCTGCCTATCCGCCAGAAGACATGTTTTCCGTGGCTTCCGGTCGGTATGACGCATATCGATCTTCCCTGCTCACGGAGTCCACAATGAAAAAGCTATACGTCGCGGCGGCCGCCACGGCACTGTCCGGCGCCGCCTATGCGCAGTCCTCTTCCGTCACGCTCTATGGCCTTATCGATACCGGCATCGGCTACGCCAACGTCGACGGCACCTACACCGATCCCGCCACCGGCAGCCGCACCCGCGTCGACAGCAGCCGCATCGGATCCACCACCGGCACCACCGCGGGTTCGCGCTGGGGCCTGCGCGGCAAGGAAGACCTGGGCGACGGCCTGTATGCGCTGTTCCAGCTGGAGTCCGGCTACGACAGCCGCAACGGCAACTCGCTGCAAAGCGGCCGCCTCTTCGGCCGCGAAGCCACGGTGGGCCTGGGCAGCGCCGACTGGGGCGAGGTCCGCCTGGGCCGGCAGTACAACGTCGCCGCGCGCTACTTCACCGGCATGTTCGGCTCATCGTTCGGCGGCGGCTTCAATCAATTGAACACCGGCGCCGGCCTGGGCTTCAGCTCGGCCTACTTCGTGCGCTACGACAACCTGATCGTCTATGAAACCCCGTCGATGGCCGGCTTCAAGGGCGCCGTCGGCTACGCCTTCAACGCCGACGACCGCCGCCTCGCCCAGACCGGTTTCGCCACCGCCGACAACACTCGCGCCATCACCGCCGGCCTGCGCTACGACAACGGCCCCGTCATGGGCTTTGCCACCTACGACCAGCTCAACGCCTCGAACAAGCTGAGCCAGAGCCAGACCGATGCCACGCCGCGTTCCTACATCATCGGCGGCTCCTACGACTTTGAAGTCGTCAAGGTGGCCCTGGCCTACAACCGCATGACCGACGGCTGGTTCGCCGGCAAGGGCATCCCCAACGGCGGCAGCATCGGCGGATTTACCGGTACGCCGTCCTACGCCTTCGTCAAGGGCTTCCGCTCCAATGCCTACATGCTGGCGCTGGCCGCCCCGGTCGGCAAATCCGGCGGCGCCTTCGCATCGTGGCAACGCGCCGACGCCAACAACAAGCAGCTCACGGGCGGTGACGCCACCAGCAACACCTACAGCCTGGGCTACAACTACAACCTGTCCAAGCGCACCGATCTGTATGCGGTGGCCTCCTACACCACCAACTGGGCCTTCCTGGACAACGCCAAGGCGACCGAGGTGAATATGGGCATCCGCCATCGGTTCTAGCGCCAGCTTTCATAAAACGCTGCAAGCAGGAAATCCCTTGATCGAGCCCTCCTCCGCGAAGGGAAGGCCTGATGATCGCCGCGCGCCTTTCGGGTGCGCGATTTTTTTTCCTGGTATCGCGCGGCGCATGGCGACCCGACGCATGGCGACCGCCGTTCAAGAACTTGTGCGCGTCACAACGGGCCTTCCGTCAGCAGGTAGCTGCCGCCCCGTATCGTATGCAGCAGCTTGGGACCCGAACCCGCATCGACCTTCTTGCGCAGCCGGCGCATCGCGACCGCAACGGCATGGGACTTGAAATTGCGCTTGTCGTGGACATGCAGCTTCATTTTCCAGACCTGCTCGGCAAGCTCCCAACCCACACACACCACCCCGGGCCGCTGCATCAGGAAAGCGAGCAAGCCGAACTCCTTGGGCGTCAGCGGCAGGAACTGCCGGTTGCGATAGGCGCGGCAACGCAACAAGTCCAGCTCCAGGTCGGCAAGCTGCAACCTGGGACTGGACTCGGGGGGATTGATGACGGAGGAGTCAGCCACGCCGGGCTCTCCCGCCGCGTCGGCCGGCTATCAGCGCAGCGCGTTCTGGCGCTGCACTTCGGCTTGATACTCCGGCCCCGAACGCAGGCGGAAGTACTCAGTGAATGCGGCCTTGTACTCCGGGCTGTAAATGTCCGGCGTCTCCTCGCCACGCCAGAACCGGTCCACGCCCGCGCGCTTCCAGAGCGCCAGGTCGGCCAGCACTTCGGCACGCGTCAATGACGGACCGTAGGGATTGGCCAGGCCGGCGGGAGGCGACGCAGGCTGCGCCAGCGCCGCGCCGGTAGCGGCGGCCGACAGCGCCAGGATCAATGCGGCTTTGCGGATCATCTGCATGCTTAATTCCTATGTATCGTGGAGGGGACTGCACGATCAAATTCTAGGAAGGCGATGCAGACAGAAAGCGGATAGCGGGATTACGTTTTTGAAATGCTGAGCCATACGGACGCGGCTGCGCGCTCTGCCATGGCTACCAAGCCAGGCCCTGCTCCGCAAGCCCGAGGCGCCGGGGCCTCAAGAACACATAGCAATGCTGGAACCCGTCCGCCACGACGTGCCGCGCACCCGTCATCCCGGCGATGCCGGGCTCAAATGTCTTGTAGACCTGAAACCCCTTGGCCTGCTCGACCTTGAAGCTCAGACGATCGGGCTTGTCGTTATAGCCGAGCACCAGCATCCCATCGCCCGTCAGGACGCGATGGCATTCAAACATCAATTGATTGAATGCCTCCTCGGTATCCAGGCCAAAACCGATCAACCCATTGGCAAACACCACATCAAAACTGTGGGGTGGATAGTGAGAGGACAGCTCTGTCGCCGAGCCCACCACGTGCCTTGGGCTGGCCGTAGGCCGCATTGCGCGGATTCAGGTCGATTGAATAGAAGTCAAGACTCAACAGCTGGTCGTAATGCCAGTTGTGCTTATCCAGACCGATGAAAAGGCACCTGGCCACGGGAGCCGCCGCGCCGCGCCGGAAATGTTCATTGACGTAGTCAAAGACCTCTTGCTCCATGAACATCCGGCTAGGCACCCGTAGCTGGAAATTGGCGCCCAACCTTCTTAAGAGAGCCGGAGAAACCCGGAAAATAGCGCGCTTCAGGGCGTAGGTTATTTTCTTGACGAACTTCATGAGCCCCAAAAACCTCAGAAAGAACTTAATAGCGTCGAGCACGCTAGTGGCCTTGCCGCTGAGCGTCAGCCGAAGTTTCAAATTCTATGTTTTGGCGGAGGTTTTCTATCCAGAGTTTTTCTGAATTGGTATTTACTTTTTTTGTAGCGACGACAGGCCTCAACGCCGGTTTTTGGGGCGGAACCGTCGTGAGAAATAAATAAGATTGGAGGCAGGCATCACCGCGCGATCGTCCCGATCCGGCAACGTAGCTTGCGCTACCGCTAGGCGTGATCAGGCTGCATGCATGCAACCACATGCACGCAGCTCTCTATTCCCTGCAGTCCTGACCGCGCGCCAGCTCAAGCCGCAGCAGCAATATCCATCTCTCCGGCGACATGCCCCATGCACCGTGGCCGCAGGAATACATAGCAATGCTGAAACCCGTCCGCCACGACGTGGCGCGCCCCTGTCATACCCGCTATGCCAGGCTCGAAGGTCTTGAAGACTTGATAACCCGGGGCCTGCTCAATATTGAAGTTCAGGCGGTCGGGCTTGTCGTTGTAGCCGAGCACTAGCATTCCATCGCTGGCCAATACGCGATGGCATTCAAACATCAATTGGTTGAACGCTTCCTCGGTATCCAGGCCAAACCCGATAAGCCCATTGGCGATCACCACATCGAAGCTGTTCGGCCGATAGTAGGAAGACAGTTCGGTTGCCGAACCCACCACGTGCCTGTTGGGCTGGCCATAGGCCGCATTGCGCGGATTCAGATCTATTGAATAGAAGTCCGGATCCAGCAGCCGGTCGTAGTGCCAGTTGTGCTTATCCAAACCGATGAAGCAGGTCACGCCGTGTCCGTACAAAACCATGGAGATGGCCGCGTCCCAAGGGAAAGAGTCCTGGCCGGGCTGCTCGATAGGCAGCAGTCTGATGAATCAATTTGCCGGCGCTGTCCCAGTGCGTCGCCCCGTTGCGCTGCCCTGGGATAGGAATCCTGCGTCGTAGCCGCTCAGGAGGGAGCCTGAAGCTACGCTTCTTCTATTGATAGCTAATGGCTGGCCAGGGCGATTCTTAATGTCTTGGGTTTGTTTTCTGAATTTTTTTCGCCCCAAAAACTCCCCCGGCAATCCCCCGCAAAAGCGATGATGTGGATTCAGACGGTCAGTGCAGCATTGCGTCCAGTACTTCAGCCGGGGGCTTGAACCTCAACATTTTTCCGGGGCGAGAGTTTAGCTTGGCGGCAACTGAATCAAGCTCGCCGGCCAAGGACGTTGAGTCATCGGGCGTTACCTACTTCGCCGTGGGTTGATCCGGGAAATGGAAGATCTCGGTGTAAAGCGGCTCGCTCCAATAATTCAGCCTCGCGCTCAGTTCGCCGCGCGCGCCCTTGTAGTCTTCAAGCAAGCCCGGGTAGGTAAGGAAAGTCTTGTCCGACTCGCCGTAGAAGCGGTCGAAAAAGCGCGACATCAGCGCCGTTCCGTCCTCGTCCTTCAACGCATACTCGATGATCGTCACTGGCTTATAGGTATCTGTAGCGGACCTGGCTCCATATCCGGCGCTGAGTCGCAAGATAAGCTGCATGTATCCCGCGGTGGGCTCCATATCCTTGGACACGCTCGCTGCCAGATTGTCGCCGCCCGAAGGGCGCGTCACCTTCGTGACCTTCACTCCCCGGCCCTCCTTGGCAATCAAGTCGGCGACATTGCGCGCGAACATCTGGTTGATGCTCTCATCGGGAAAGTTCTCGGCAACCAGTTTGGAGAATTCCTCGGAGCGACGTTCAGCACGCGCCTTGAAGTCCAGTTTGTGCGCCGCGTCCGCCGTCATGCCCATCAAGAGACCTACCGGGCCAAGAATGCCGAGCACGTTAGCCGCTTGGGATCCGCCGAGATCCATGACCACGAATTGATCGTCGTGATAGAAGATTTCCACCGGTTTGCCGGACTGGATGAGGGCCTGATTGGCCTGTTTATCCAATTGGTATTTGGGCGTCGGCTGCTTGACTGCGCACCCGCTCAGGAAAATAAGAACAACGGAAAGCAACTTCTTCATGTTTCAACTCGCAAAAGACAGCCTAAGTCCTGGCGTTGAAGCATCCCCGTGGCTATACGCGAACTCCCGACTCGCGTTCATCCGGATGCCGCCCCAGAGGACTCTTGCCATTTGGCTTTTAAGTTTCACATTGAAACTAATTGTCCAATAATTTTGCCTTAAACGACAATAAATAACAATAGATGTCTTTTTGTAAATTAACAACAAAGCAAGTTATTGAAAGACGTTGAAGCAAGAAGCGAGAACGATCGCGCAATTGACGAAAAATTGAGCTTGTCAGAGGACCGAACGAAGCGAGGGCCGGCCGTCGAGCCAGCCGAGTAGGAAATCAATGTCGTTGTCCAGGCGCTCCCCCATGCCCGGATCAAGTCACCGTGGCACTCGGTGCGAGTTGAACACCCTCTTCCATGGGCTTAAGCGCCAGCGTCCGATAGCTGACCGACATCGAGGTCACGGAAATCAGAGTGGCGGCGAATGTCGCGATGGCGCTGTACAGGTAGTATCCGATGCTCGGCTCTCTCGGCATCTGCAGCACAAAGATCCGGGCCGCCTCCAACAGCAGCAACAGCGGCACCGGCAGCGCGGCCACGGCCAGCAGGCGCAACCGGTTGCCTCGCACCAGCGGCGCGATCCGCGATATTTCCATCTTGCCGGTCAGGGCGGCGTGCGGCAATGCCAGGAAGATGTAGCCCATGAAAAAACACGGCGCCAGCACCAGCAGCAGTACCAACACAACGCCGAGCCAATGTGAGCCGTCCGGCCCCTGCGCGAACAACATCACGATGTAGCACAACAGTGTCGTCACGAACATCAAGGCGGCGCCCACGATCAGCACGATGAAATACATGCGCTCCGGCTTGCCCGCCACGACGCGCGCGGGCGGCGTCTCGCCCAGCAGAATGCATCGGTGCCAAGCCACCGCCGCCAATACCGGCGCGGCCGTGCTCACCACCCAGCCTGTCAATTCCAGCAGTTTGCTGTGCTCGACATACGCCATGTAATCCAGGTGCATGCCGAGTGCAATGCCTGCCAGCAGGATCAGGATCAACAGGGGCGACGCGCCGATCAACGGTCCGCCGTGGTCGCCCAGGTAATCGAAGGTTTGGCGGGCGACCCGCAGTATTGGTAGTTTTTGCCGCACAACGCACTCCGTGAATGCCCCGACTCTCTAGCTAGGCGTGGACCGTCGCCGGTCTGGCAGTCGATAGCCAAATCCAGATGACCCAAAAGGTCAGATCAAGACCGGCATATGGAAAATGGCAGGGTAGGCACGTCAGCCCATGCTTCAGCCATCTACAGCGAAGACATGACCAAATCTCCGCTACCAAACTAACGGCAAACGCATGCAGTTCTTAACTTCCGTTGGCCGCACAAGCCTTCGTGGGAGTGAGTTCAATGAGTCGGCTGGCGCTACCTACGCCGTCCACGCCTAGATCTTCGACGATTACTTTGCGATCCCGAACATATATCTCGTAGTTCGCGCCAGCTATCGGCGTGAAATAGCCTGCGTCACGCGTTTCGCGCATATAAATGGAGACGCTCGGCGAATGATACTTACCACCGACCTGACCATATATGGTCAAGGGAATGCCGGCCTTTATGATGAATTCATCGAAGACAGCATCGCCACGCTTTGAAGTGGGAGCCATGCCAACGCTGCGACTGCCCTGATAATGGCTCCGCTGCATGATCTCCAACCCTTCCCCATGTCCCAACAGGCCAGGACTGGTGTAGCAGGTACGATCAAAATCCAGACGAATTCGATCGGCGGTGTAGACAAAAACACGGACGCGTGAGTTTTGGGTCGCGTCGTAGCTATTGAAAATATTAGGATTGGTTGCTGAGCAACCTGAGAGCCCGCCTGATATCACTAATACAGGGACCAATATTCGAAATACAAACTTCGACACCTCACGCACCTCGGCACAAGATAAATTCTGATGCTTGCATCAAGCGGAGACTACAGTTTCAGCTGAAGAAATCCAGCCCGACGCCCTGCTAATTGATAGATTATTTCCCGAATGCATCACGAGGTTCCGCGAAACGCAGCAGGCCAGTCTTATGACATTGGTAGGGATACTTCTCGATGCACCGCTGCACCATGGAGCGCGCCAGCTTGTTCGCGACATCCGCTGCGATCCGCTGTCCCTCGGCGTTCGGCCCACGGTTTGAAAAGTCACGCAGCGAAATCCCATACGTATCTTCTGCCATGCCCCGGTACTCGCCCGACTCCGCGTCATACAGACGAATACCCACCGATACGCTGGCCGGATACTGCTGAGAACCCTCAAATGCGTTCGGCTGGCTCACCGCGACTACATACTTGACGCCTGCGGTCAGTGCATCCTCTTTCATCGTTTCCGGCCTGGCCGTCTTGAGGTCGAATTTGCGCAACTTCAATATTGCCTTGACACCCGCCGCATCCATGGCAGCTGGCAGTTCGGCATTCAATGCGTTGCATACGGATTCGGCAGCGTAGGTCGCAGGATAGGCGGTTCTGGCGCCTATGAATCCGACACTATCAATTTTCTTTTTGAAATCGCAGTCGGTGGTGTAGATCAGCACCGGGCTGATGAGTTCTTGAGGTGCGGGGTTCGTTAACAGGGGTGCGGGAGGGGATCCCATAATGAACGAACAGCCTGAAAATGTCAGCACAACAGCGAAGGACGCCGCTAAATTATAAAATGAGGCACGCCAATATTTTCTCAAAGATCTATCCAAAGTTCTTTAACTACGCTGAAATTTAAAAACATCTCACCCCCCCGTCCAACGGAATCAGCCCACCACTTTATTTCTCCACATACACCAAACAACTCCTGCACTAGTTCTTATCTGACGACTGCCTCTCACCTTTCTTATCGAGCCACCCCTTGGGATAAGGAGGATCCTCAAATGGCTTTATTTTTAACGCTATCGCTCTACCTGATAGACCTCCAATTCCTGCCAAAATCAGACCAACATAGAAAATCCAGCCAGTCTCCCAAATTTTTATATCGAAAAATATCAATGCGATTCCGGAAACAGTCAAAAAATATTGATAAATAGACTTAATAGAACCATCCAGAATTAAATGACGTTTTATTCTTCTCAAGAAGTTAGTTTCCATATTTACTCTTTATATATTCACCAATCTCGTTAAACAACATCGCGCCATTTGGAAACTTGCTCGTCAACTGTTTGGCTCCCAGGTCCACTCCGGCACCTAGCGCATAGGATTGAGGATTCGGCCTAATTGCCTGCTCGAGACCACCAATTAACCAACCAGCCACCTCGGAACCTCTTGCCGCGACGAGAGCCCCCGGTGCATATGGGTTTGTCGGCACACTTCCTATAGTCCCAGCTATTGCACCAAAACGACCATTTGCCTTACCAAGGTATGCGAGAACATCTGCATTCTGATTGCGCCTATCCAGGTAATCCGCTGCAGACATGTTTCTGGGCAAACCCGCCGCACACTCTGCTGTCACGCAATATTGAGTCAATGGAGATTTGTCCGCCCCCCCCGACTTTGGTAAACCGAAATACTCCCAGTAGTTGACCAAATTCGGCTCTGCTTTGTACGAAACGCCGGTAGGAACCGCCCCCCCGTTGGAATGACGCAGAATAAGGTCCTGCAATTGAGCATCCGCAGGTGAAGAGAATTCCATCCAGATCTGCCGACCATCCTCGGTGTGTCCTATCACAGAGAAATTTGTTCCTCTGTCTTGCATATTTTGCTCACCCACTACTACCGCCGGCACTCCCACATAGGTTTCACCGTTTATGAAGGTTACTTCCATTCTGCGTAGCTGCGCTTCAATCTGCTCAGTCGTTACTTCAAGCCCACTATTCTTCGCGTCTGAGGCGAGCTTCTTAGCGAGCTCTTTCTCAGCAGGATGAAGTTGACGATTGAACATGTCAGCAGAAAGGGCTGCGCCCGCTCCATTCGCTCCACCCGCCAAGCCACCCGCCAGGCCAGCTAATGTATTCAGAGCGACGTTGGCGACATCTTTCCGAACGGATGCAGGCAGGTTGCTCATTGCCTCATCGATTGCATTCTTCAACGATGCCGTAGTCAGATCGCCTGCGACGGTACCTGCAATTGCTCCGGAAATGTTCCCACCGCCAAGAGCCGCGCCAGTTGCCGCGACAATCGAATGCACAGCGATTTTTCCAAGCTTTCCCTCCCCCCAAATTTCGGGATAGTCCTTTTCCAGCTTCTTTGTCAGATCCCCGGCAAGCTGCATCCCCAGTTGCCCAAAGGCCTGTTGGAACTCCAGCTGCTCGCGTACCTTGTCCTTGTCGAAGATCTGCCCGATGCTGCCGTTCGCACCTGCGGTGTCCCGGCTTAGGTCGGCCGTGCTGTCGCGACCGCTATCCTTGTCCGAGCGCACCTCGATCGTGCCTCGATCGATCGCGGCGTAGGTCGTGCCGGAGTCGCTTCCGCTGGTTTGGCCAAAGCTGAAGCCCGACGGCCCCGCCTTGTTGGCGCCCCCCTTGTTGGCAACATCGAACGCGCCCGACATGCCCAGATTCACACCGGTAGTGGTGGCCTTGTACTCAGCTTTGTTCTTCAAGTCGGTAAAGCCAAGGGTCTCGGTCGAAAGTCTGTTCTTGGCTGCTTCCGCGTCGCTGGCGATCACCGCTCCGTCCAGCTGAGTGTGTTTGCCCACGTTGATGTCGAAACCGCCCGCGCCTGCAAAAAGCCCGGACTGCTCGATGACGCTGTCATAGTTCGACTTGGTCTTGCCCATGCTCGCGCCGACATAGGCGCTACCGGTCATGGAACCAAAGCTGAAGCTGCCCCCTGCGTTGACCTGTTTCTGCTTGGCGTCATAACGGTCGGTGTCCTGCTGGCTGGTGATGGTCAGATTCCGTCCGATATCGGCGCGGATGCTGTCGGCACGAGCCTGTGCGCCCTCCAGCAGCGTGTCGCGTCCCGATGCCAGCGTCAGGTTGTCGCGCGCGCTGACCTGGGTCTCGCGATAGGTCGTGCCGTTGCCCTTGGCGTTGCCACTACCCATGTAACCGCTGGCGAAGATGTTGATGCCGCCGCCGCTACCGCTGTCGGATACGCCAATGCCCACGCCCACCTTCCACCCGCTGTTCTTGTTGGTTGAGGTCTCCGTGGAACTCTGTGCCTGGCTCAGCAGCGAAAGATCGTTCGTGGCTCCAAGCAGCACGTTCCTGCCAGTGACATCGCTTCCGATGATGGACAAATTGCCCGAGCCCGGAACGCCTCGCTCACCCAAGGCCACGATGGAGACATTGCCGCCTCCCATGACGGAAGAGCCGAATACCGACTCCTGCGTGCGCTTCGTTTCGCTGACCGATTTGCTGGCGCCTACGCTAATCTGGATCTGCGCGCTGGCGTTCTCCTTATCCGCTGCCGTGGCATTGGTTCCTTCTGCAGCCTCCAGCATGCGATTGGCCTGCACCGCCTGATAGGCGGCCTGGCCCACTTTGACCGCGGCCAGGCGGCCGCTCTTGGCATCGTCTGCCTGTTTGAGCGTGCCGTGTATCTGTTGGGCGGCACCGAGCACGCCGCCCGCCACGCCTATCGTGATTCCGGATTGCTTGAACTCGTGGTACTCGTGCTGACGGGCTTCACCGACGCCAGCGATGATCGCCACATTGCGGCCGCTGATCGAGATATCTCCGTCCTGCGCCAGTACGTTGCTGGCGAAGATTCCCACGTCGCGCCCGGCGTCGATGGTCAGATTGCCACCCACGCTGCCGACAGTGCTGCTGGAGTAGCCTCCGCTTTCGCCCTTCATCCAGTCGGTTCGTTGCTGCTTGCTATAACCGACGCTGAAGCCGCCGCCACCGCCAAAGCCAGACTTGGTCACCTTCTCGTACTGGTAGTCCTTGTACGACTCGGTCGCTGCAGCAATGTTGATGTCCCGATTCGCCATCAGCGTGACGTCGTTGTCCCCGATGACATTCGACCCCACCACATTCAAATCCCGCCCAGCCATCAACACCGCCGTGTCGCCGGTAAAGGTCGACCCCTTGGCCTGTTCCCAGTCGCTGGAGGAGATGGTGTGCGTGGTCTTGGACGACAGGAAGCTCTTGGTCTTGTAGCGAACCTCGTCATAAGCCGAGCCGGTTTCCACCCCGGCGACCAGGTTGATGTCGCGTCCCGCGCCCACCGCCAGCTGCTTGCCAGCAGTGACTTCGGCCGCACGCGCATTGACGTCCTGGCCCGCGACCAACGTGAGATTGCCGCCCGCCGCGATGGTCGAGCCGACTTCGGAGCTGGTGCTCAGGTCGTGGCGGTTGTTCTTCTTCAAGACCAGCGATTCGCCGTGGCTCTCCGTAAGCGTTTCCAAGGCGATGTCACGCCCGGCCTGCAGACGCGCGTCATCCTTGACCGAGACTTGCGCCGCGGTCAGCGTGATGTCGCGGCCAGCCTGCATGTTGAGGTTGCCTGCGTCGACGCGGGCCACGCCGCTGACGTGCGTGCCCCAGGTGCTGCCGAAGTTCTCGGAGGCGGCGGTGGACGTCAGGGCGATGTCTCGTCCCGCCTTCAGGGC
Source organism: Achromobacter sp. D7-1 (assembly GCF_059760445.1). NCBI lineage: Bacteria > Pseudomonadati > Pseudomonadota > Betaproteobacteria > Burkholderiales > Alcaligenaceae > Achromobacter > Achromobacter sp. D7-1. Next base: position 17,689 of record NZ_JCBAMT010000004.1, read on the forward strand.
GACGTTGTCGCCCTTGATCAGCGACACCAGATTGGTCAGGTCCTCGCGCGCGGCGAGGTCGACGGTGGAGCCCTGGATCAGGCCGCCGCCCTGGTTGACGATGTTGCCGGCGGTCATGACGGTGGCTTCGCGCGCGCCGATGGTGCCGCTGTTGACGATGTCGCCTTCGGCCTGCAGCTTGACGTCGCGGCCGGCCATGAGGGTGCCGTCGCCCTTCAGGTCGCCTTCGCGCACCAGCAGGTAGACCTGCGGAACCAGCACGGTCTCGGTGGTGCCGTCGGGCAGCGTGACGGTCTGCTCGACCAGCCAGACCAGGTCGGTGGTGAGTTGGCGCTGCTGCGCGTCGGTCAGCGCGACGCCGAGCTGGATGCCGTTGTCGCGGGCGAACTGCGCACCGGCGGCGAGCAGGGCCTTGTACTGGCTGTCGTTGTCGCTGTACTTGTTGAGGAAGCGCTGGCCGGTGGTGGCCAGGATCTGGTCGGACACAAGCTTCTGTTCATAGAAACCGTCGCCCAGGCGCTTGGGTTGGCCCGAGGGTGTCTGGAATTTGGCGCCCGCGGGCACCAGCGAATCCCAGCTGCCCAGGCGCGCGCCGGACAGGTTCTGGCCGTCGGCCGCGGCGGTGGCGCCGCTGGCAGAGAGCGAGCCGCCCGCGCCGAGCGTGGCGCCGGCGGGGCCGGATGCGCCTTGCGCGTCCAGGCGCTGGCCGTCCAGGCCGCTATTGGCGCCGACGGTGGCGCCGGCCTGGCCCGCGTTCGAGACCGAACCCGCGCCGACGCCGGCATTGATGGGTCCGGAGCCGCCTTGGCCGTTCATACGCTGGCCTTCAAGGCCGCTGCTGGCGCCAACGGACGCACCGCCTTGGCCCGGGGTCGAGATCGAACCGGTGCCGACGCCGGCATTGACCGTGCCGGCCGTGCCGGGCTGGTCGTTGCGTTGGCCCGCCAGGCCGCCGCCCGAACCGGCACCGTTGCCGATGGTGGTGCCGGGCAGCGCGCCGGGCTGGCTCAGCAGGTCCAGCAGGTAGTCGCTGGAGACGGTCGGACGCTGGCCGACGAAACGCGGATCGGTGGCGACGACGTAAGGCGCATCCGGCCTGCCGTTGACGGTGTAGAGCTGGCTGTCTGGAATGCCGGCAGGATTGGAGACAGTGCGCACCACCGTGCCGCCGGGCAGGCCGACGCTGGCGACCAGCACTGGTCCAGGCGCGGCGCCGCCATTGCTGGCGCCGGGTCGGGAGCCGTTGAGCTGGACGGCGACGTTGCCGCCGGAAGTGCCGACCGGCAATTCGATGGGCTGGCCCGCGAGGGTGGCGTTGTAAGCCTCGGAATACTCCTTGCGGTCGCGCGAACGCGCCTGGGTGACCGTCATGGTCCCCGTGCGCGTGACGGTACGTTCACCGCCCGCGCCGATGTTGTTGATGGCAGGACCGGCCACCGTGAGCGCACCGCCCGCGGCGATCTGGCTCTTGTCGTTGGTGACGGCGCCGGTGAGCGTCATGGACCCGCCCGACAGGATCTTGCCGGGGTCGGAGGACAGGGTGCGGGTCTCGGTAACGGTCTCCTGCACCTGGTAATAGGTGAACGTGCCGACCAGGCGGTTGTTGAAGTCGGCGTTGAATGCCCGGATGCGCGCTTCCAACTCCATGTGCGGCGCCTTGTAGGCGGCGTAGGCTTCTTCGTAAGCCTTGCGGCGCGCTTTCTCGGCTGCGCAGCCATCAATAATCGCGCAGTTGTCATACAGCGGCGGAACCCAGACCGGCATGGGGTCGGCCGGAGGCGTGACACCGAAGACAGACCAGATGCGCTCTCCGGAACCGTAAAGGAATTTCTCCGGCCGGTCCCAGCAAAGGTCGGCCGCATCGCCGCCGCTGCACCCGACGTCGGGAGGGGTATAGGTCGGCGTAATGGGCGAAGTCTCGCCGCCCCTGCCCTTCTTGCTCGGCGTGTAGTCGAACGGCGGTCCATAGCGCGACGCCGGATACTGGGTGGACGGCAGCAGGAACATGCGTTCCGGATCATCGTTCAGCCAGGCCGGATCCTTGCTGCACATAGGCGTCACTTCGTCGCACAGCCAATTGGTCTCGGCGTCGTACATGTCGGTGGTACCCGCCGGGGTGAAGTACACCTTGGACGTGCTCGACACCTGCACCGTTTCGTTGGTGTAGCGGTCATTCTGGTTGCGGATGGACGCGGCCGAGATGTCCGCATTGCCCGCCGCTTCGATCGTGGCGGAGGCGTTCAGCAACGAACCGGCCTGGCCGATGGCTTTGCCCGCAGCGTCCAGCGCGCCGCCGATGCGCAGGTCCGCGCCGGCATAGACCAGCGCATGATCGCGGTTGATGAGCGATCCCACGCCCAGGTCCATGCTGGCGCGCGACGCGATGACGGCGCCGCCGCCCGCGCCCGCGCCGTTGACCAGCGTGCCTGCCTGGATCGACACGGCATCGCCGTAGATGCGGCCGGTGTTGTCGACGCGGCCCGCGGTGATGCGGGTCGAACCGCCGTCGATGAGGCCGGCGTTGGTCAGGCCCTGCGTCACCGTGATGCGGTTCTGGCCGACGGCCAGCAATTGGCCGGAGGCCTGGTTGTTCAGCGAGTCCGCCGAGATGCTCAGGTCGCGGCCGGCGCTGATCTTGGCGCGGTTGTCCAGCGCGCCGCCCAACGATAGATTGAGGTCGCGAGCGCTGGAGATGTCGCCTTCCTGGTTGAGGGAGCCGGCATACGCGAACGACAGGTCGCCCGCGGATTGCAGCACGCCCAGCCCCTGCAATACCTGCGCGATGACGGTCAGGCTCTTGCCGGCTTGCAGCGTGCCCTGCGTGTTCTTGAGCGTGTCGGCGACGATGCGCGCGTTGCCCTGGGACGCGACGGTGCCGCCTGTGTTGTCCAGTTCCTTGGCGCCCAGGGTCAGGTTCTCGATCGCCTCGATGGAGCCGCCCTGGTTGTTGACGCGGTCCGCCACGATGGAGACGATCTTGCCCAGCACGCCCTTGGGCGGGGCGCCGGCCGCGGTCAGCGTGCCGCTGTTGTCCAGGCTGGCTGCGTTCAAGGTCAGCAGATTGTCGGCCTGGATCAGGCCACCGCGGTTGTCCACCGCGCCGGTAGCGGCAATGGTGAGGTCGCGGGCGGCCAGCGTGCCGTCGCGGTTGACGACGCTTACGGCTTCGATGCGCGCATCGCCGGCCGCGGCGATCACGCCGCCGGTGTTGTTCAGCGTGCCGCCCAGCTTGATGGTCGCATCGCCGGTCGAAGTCAGCTTGCCGCCCTGGTTATGAAGATTGGCGGCGGTGATAGCCAGGGCGCCGCCCTGCACCACCGCGTTGCGGCTGTCGACGTCGCCTGGCGTGGCCAGCGTGACCTTGCCGATGGCGGACAGCTTGCCGCCCGCCAGATTCAAGCTGCCCCCGGACAAGCTCAGGTCCTTGCCGGCCAGGCTGGTGCCGCCGTGGACAATGGAGCCTCCCGTCAGCGTGATGCTGCCCGGCTGGCTGAGCGCGCCGTCGGCGCCCACGCCCGCCACGAAACGGCCGGCGTTGGAGAGTTGTCCCAAGGCGGTTGCGATGAGGTCGCCGCCGGCCAACACCGATCCAGTGTTGTCCAGCGTCGATCCGGCCCACAGCTTGGCCTGCGTGCCCGCGGACGCGACGCCCGCGTTGAGCAGCGCGCCGCCGGCGCTCAGGTCCAATCCCGCGCCGGACTGCAAGCGGCCGTCCGCCGTGATGGTGAGCTTGCCGCCGGCGCTGGCGATCAGCGCGCCTGCCTGCGTGGCGGCGACGCCGCCCAGCGTTGCGTCCGTGCCTGCCCGCAGCGTCATGCCTTGCTCCGCGGCGGCCGAGCCGAACGCGGTGAGCGCGCCGCCCGCCAACGCGGTCAGCCCGCCCCCGGCCTGCAGGCGCGAAGCCGCGCCCAGCGCGATGTCGCCGCGCTGCGCGGTCAAGGACAGGTCGCCTTGCAAGGCGGCGACGGTGCCGTCGACCGTGATCTTGTCGCCCGCGGTCAGCGTTTGCGAACCGCCGGCCAGCATGCGTCCGGCCGCCTGCAACGCCTCTTGGGCGGTCGCAGTCAGAGTACGGCCGGCCTGCGCCAGGCCCGCCGCGCCCACCGCTACGTTGCGGCCCGTCAGCGTCAGGTTGGCGTCGGTCGCGGCAGTGCCGTCCACCCGCGCGTCGCGCGCGGCGGCCAGCAGCATGTCGCCCACCGAACTCAGCGCGCCCGTGGCATACAGGTCGCGGTCGGCGCGGGCAGTCAGCGTGCCTGCGGCTTGCAGCTGGCCGTTCTGCTTGACGATGAGATCGCGTCCGGCCGTGATCGAGGCATTGCCCGCCGCGCGTTCGCCCAAGGCAGCGGCAAGGCCGCCCAGCAGGACGTCTCCACTTGCGGCGAGCGTCAGGCCGCCGCCCGAGGCAATGACGCCGTCGGACCCCAGGTTGGCGCCTGCGCGCGCGCTGAGCCCGTCGGAGGCCTGCATCCTGCCGCCTGCGCCGACCAGCAGGTTCGCGCCCGCGTCGGCCGTCAGGCCGCCTTCCAGCGCCGTGGCGATGCCGTCGATGCGGATATCGCGCTGCGCGCCCAGGACGATGGGCGAGCCAGCGGTCGCCGTGCCCGTGATGAACAGGTCACGCCCAGCCTGCGCCTGCAACGTGCCGCCCGCGGCGCCTGCGCCCGTGGCGTTGCCGGCCGTGCCGGCGATGCGCAGGTCCTGGCCCGCGCCCAGCAGCAGCTTGCTGCTGCCCTGGGCCAAACCCGCCTGGCCGATGGTGAGATCCCCGGCCGCGTCCGCGCGCAGGGTGCCGTTGGCGACGGTCTTGCCGTTCAGTTCGGCGTCCGTGCCGGCCTTCAGCGTGATGTCCTGCTCGCCCGAAATCGTGCCGTTGGCCAGCAGCTTGCCACCGGCCTGCGCCGCCAGCAGTCCGCCTGCCTGCAGCGCGCTTGCGCCGCCCAACGTCATGGCGCCGCCGCTATTCACGGTGAGCGCGCCCGCATCGGCCAGGACCGTGCCGTCCACCGTCAGATCCTTGTCGATCCGCAGGGTCGCGGATTGGCCCGCCACCAGCGTGCCTGCCAGCGTGGCGCTATCGACCTGCACATCGACCGAGCCATCGGCCTGCAGACGTGCGTCCGCGCTGGTGGCCAGCGCGCCGCCGGCCTGAAGCGCCAGCTTGCCGGCCGCGAGGTTCTGGCCTTCGAGGCGGATATCGGCAACCGCGTCCAGGATCAGATCGGCCAGCGAGGAAATCGTGCCGGCCGCCGTCAGCGAACCGCCCGCGCGCGCTTGCAGCGCGCCGCCGGACAAGGCGCGGCTGCCGGCCGACAGGGCCAGGTCTTCGCCTGCGATCAGGTCCAGGGTGCCGTTGGCGGATGCTGCCGTGCCGGACAGATCCAGGCGGCCCCCGGCGTTCAGGCTGGCGCCCTTGTCGCCGCGCACGACCCCGGCCATCTCCAGATTGCCCGCGGCCGCGATCCGCGCCTGCTCCGAGGCGTCCAGCTGCGCCGCCGCCCCGATGCGCAGATTGCCCCCGGCGCTGAAGTCCAGCGCGCCGTCGGCGCCCAGCTTGCCGTCCGCGCGCGCATCGCGCACAGCCTGTAGTTCCGCGCCCGCGGTGGACACCAGAACGCCGCCCAGCGCCAGATCGCGGCCGGCGTCGGCCTGCGCGCCCTTGCCCTGCAGCTGGCTACCCGCCCCAAGCAACAGGTCGTTGCCGCTCTTGAGCCGCAGCGCGCCGCCATAGGCGAGCGCGTTGCCCTCCACACGCAGGTCGCGCACGGCGTCCAGCGACATGCCGCCTTCGGCCAGCGCCGTGCCGGCGAGGTTCAGATCCCGCCCGGCCTGAAGCGTCATCGATGCGTCGGATTGCACATGCGAACCGCTAGCCGCCGTCAGCGCCTGGCCCGCCTTCAGGTCCAGGCCGCGCGCGGCGTAGACCTGTCCCGCCACGGCCGCGTTGCGCGCGGCCTGAAGGGTCAAGGCGTCCAGGGAACTGAGCGCGCCCGCCACGCGGAGATCGCCTAGCGTCGTGACGTTGACCGCGCCCTTGGCCGCGACCCGCGCCAGCCCGCTCATCGACAGATCGCCGCCGGCGTTCAAGCTCAGGCCGCCGGCGCTGGCGGCAAGCGTGCCGTCCACGGACAGCTTGCCGGTGGCATCCATGCTCATATCGCCGTTGCCGCGCCAGGCGCCGGCCAGCGTCATGTCGTTACCGGCCTGGGCCCGCGACGAACCTTCGGCGTCCCATTGCGCCGTCTTGCCCATGGCAAGGTCGCGCGCGGCAATCAGCGAGATGTTGCCAGTGGCCGCGGCCTTGCTGTCGATGCGCGCGTCGCGTCCCGCGTTCAACACGATGTCGCCACGCGCGGCCATCGCGCCGCCCGCTTGCACATCGCCCTTGGCGCTCCCCGACACGCCTGCGCCCTGCGTGCGGCTGGCGTCGGCCAGGCGCAGATCGTTGCCCGCGTTCATGGCCAATTGGCCGCCGTAAGCCAGCGCCGCGCCATCCACCCGCATATCGCGCCCGGCATCCAGCGTCAGGCCCTTGTTGGTTTCTGCCTCTCCGGCCAGGACTAGGTCCTGCCCCGCGCGCAAGGCCATGGCGCCTTCCGATTGCAGGCGTGCATCCGCGCCGGCCAGCAGTTGTCCTATCGCCTCCAGCAGCAGCGGGCCGCCGGCCAGCAGCTTGCCCGTAACGGTGGCGTCGGTTCCCGCTTGCGCCGTCAACCCGGCCAGCGAGGACGCCGTGCCCGCCACGTTCAACGCGCCCTGCGTGATCATGGACAAGGGGCCGCCTGCTTGCGCATTGCCGCCCACGGTCATGTCACCGTCCGAGGCCAGTGTCAGCGCACCCTGTGCCGCGCCGGCCGTGCCGCTGACATCCAGCGCGCCTCCCGCCCGCAGTTCCGTACCCTGGTTGCTGAGCAGGCTGCCCGACAGCGCCACATCGCCGCCGGCTTGCAGGCTGGCAGCGCCCGTCGCTTGCAGCTGGCCCGTGACTTTCGCCGTCTCTTGCGCGCGCAGCGTCAGGTCGCCGTCGGCGCCCAGCTTGGCGCCGAACACCGCGTCGCGGCCTGCCGTCAGGGTGGCCGATCCCGCCGCCACCATTTCACCGCCGGCGATGAGGTCACGCGCCGCTTGCGCCGTGACACCCTTGCCTTGGGTCTTGCTGGCATTGCCCAGCAGCAGGTCGCTGCCGGCATTCATGGATAGCTCGCCGCCATAGGCGAGCGCGCTGCCGTCCACGCGCAGATCGCGCGCCGCGTCGATCGCGATGCCGCCGTCGCTCAAGGCCGCGCCCGCGAGGCTGGTGTCCCGGCCTGCGCTCAACGTCATGTTTTTGGACGATTGCAGTTGCGCCGCGGATCCCGCGCGCAGGTCCTTGCCTGCCTGCAACGACAAGGCGTCGCCGGACAGCAGCTTGCCGTCCACCGTTGCGCCGCCTGCCGACACCAGGGTCAATGCGCCCTGGCTGGCCAGCTCGCCAGCCACCGACAATTCGCCGCCGCTCTCGCCGCGCAGCGTGCCGCCTGCCAACGCCTTGCCGCTGGCGCCTATTGTCAGGTCGCCTCCGGCCAGCAGGTCGATTCCGCCCGATGCTGCCGAGGTCGCGCCGTCCAGGCGCAAGGCGCCCGCCGCTTCGATGCGGTTGCCCTGGTTGCTGCGCAGTGCGCCCGCCAGCGTCGCATCCTGCCCCGCCTTGAGTTGCGCCTTGCCTTCCGCGTCCAGTTGAGCGCTTTGGGCAAGGGTCAGATTGCGCCCGCTATCGAGCTTCAGGTCGCCCGCGGCCACGGTCTTGCCGCCCAGGCTGGCATCGCCGCCCGCAATCAAGGCGATATCGCCGCGCGACGCCATGGCGCCGTCCGCCAGCAGATCGCCGCCGGCACGCGCGGTCAGGCCCTCGCCCTGCGTGCGGCTGGCGTGATCCAGGCGCAGATCCTTGCCCGCGTCCATGGCCAGTTGGCCGCCGTAGGCCAATGCCGCGCCGCCCACGCGCAGGTCGCGCGCGGCATTCAGCGTCAAGCTCTTGTTGGCTTCCGCCTGACCCGCCAGGATCAAGTCCTGGCCAGCGCGCAACTGCATGGCGTCTTCCGATTGCAGGCGCGCATCTGCGCCCGCAACCAGCTGGCCTATCGTTTCCAGCAGCAGCGGGCCGCCGGCCAGCAGCTTGCCGTTGACCGTGGCATCGCCCGCGGCCTGGGCCGTCAGCCCGGCCAGCGAGGACACCGTGCCTGCCACGTTCAGCGCGCCCTTGGCGACCATGGACAAGGGACCGCCGGATTGCGCGTTGCCGCCCACGGTCATGTCGCCATCCGAGGCCAGGCTCAATGCGCCCTGTGCCGCGCCGGCCGTGCCGCTGACATCCAGCGCGCCTCCCGCCCGCAGTTCCGTGCCTTGGTTGCTGAGCACGCTGCCCGACAGCGCCACGTCGCCGCCGGCTTGCAGGCTCGCGCTGCCCGTCGCTTCCAACTGGCCCGTGACCTTGGCCGTGTCTTGAGCGCGCAGCGTCAGGCCGCCGTCGGCGCTGAGCTTGGCGCCGATAGCTGCATCGCGGCCCGCGGTCAGCGCCACGGAGCCCAGCGCCACCATCTCGCCGCCCACGCCGAGATCCCGTCCTGCGAGGGCGCTAATGCCCTTGCCCTGGGTCTTGCTGATATCGCCCAGCCACAGATCACGACCGGCGCTCATCGACAAGCTACCGCCGTAAGCCAGCGCGCTGCCGTCCAGACGCAGCCCGCGCGTGGCGTCTATCGATATGCCCCCGTCGCTCAAGGCGATGCCCGCGAGCTGGGCATCCTGGCCCGCGCTCAACGTCATGCCCTTGGAGGATTGCAGTTGCGCCGCGGATCCCGTGCCCAGGTCCGTGCCTGCGCGCAGCGACAAGACATCGCCGGACAACAGCCGGCCATCCACTGTCGCGCCGCCTGCCGATACCAGGCTCAGGCCGCCTTGGCCCGTCAGTTCGCCGGCCACCCGCAAGGCGCCGCCGCTTGCGCCGCTCAGCGCGCCGCCCGCGTATGCCTTGCCCTGCGCGCCCACCGACAGGTCTCCGCCCGCGAGCAGATCGATTGCGCCAGCGACAGAAGACGTTTCTCCGTCAAGCCGCAGCTTGCCCCCGGCTTCGACGCCTATGCCCTGATTGGTGCGCACCGCGCCGGCCAGCGCCGCGTCTTGTCCCGCCTTGATCTGCGCCGCGCGTTCCGCCTCCAGCAACGCGCCCTGCGCGATAGCCAGATTGCGTCCGCTATCCAGCGTCACGTCGCGGGTGGCGACCGTCTTGCCGCCAAGCTGCGCATCGCGCCCCGCCATCAGCGCGACGTCGCCGCGCGCAGCGATTGCGCCGTCCGCTTGCAGATCGCCGCCCGCGCGCGCCGACACGCCCTCGCCCTGTGCGCGGCTGGCGTGGGTCAAACGCAGATCGTTGCCGGCGTTCATCGACAGTTGGCCGCCATAGGCCAATGCCGCGCCATCCACGCGCAAATCGCGGCCCGCGCCCAGCGTCAGACCAGCATTGGTTTCCGCCATGCCTGCCACGGACAGGCTCTGGCCCGCGCGCAGCTGCATGGCGCCGTCCGACTGCAGGCGCGAATCCGCGCCCGCCGCCACCTGGCCTATCGCTACCAGCAGCAGCGGACCGCCGGCCAGCAGCTTGCCGTTTACCGTGGCGTCACCCGCCGCCTGGGCCGTCAGTCCAGCCAGCGAGGACACCGTGCCCGCTACGTTCAGCGCGCCCTGCGTCCGCAGCGCCACCGGCCCGCCGGCCTGCGCGCTGCCGCTGACGGAGAGGTCTTCGCCAGACGCCAGGTTCAGTTCGCCTGCCGCCGCGCCCACCGCGCCGCTGATGGCGAGCGGACCCGCCGCGCGCAGGTCCACGCCCTGATTGCCGCTGAGACTGCCCGTGAGCGCAATGCCTGCGCCGGACTGCAGCCGCGCGCGCCCCAGGGCTTCCAGTTGCCCGGTGACGGCCGTCGCGCCTTGCGCGCTCAGATCCAGGTCGCCGCGCGTCAGCACTCGCGCGCCCACCGCGGCCTCGCGTCCGGCCTTCAATCCGGCCGCGTTCTCCGACACCACTTCGCCATCGGCCCGCAGATCGCGCGCTGCTTCCAGCCCGACGCGCTTGCCCTGCGCCTTACTGGCCGCGCCCATGCGCAGATCGCCGCCGCTCTTCAGATCCAGCGCGCCGCCGTAGGCCAGCGCGCTACCGTCCAGGCGCAGGTCGCGCGTGGACTCGATCAGCATCGCGCCATCGGTCAAGGCCGCGCCAGCCAGCGTGACGCCCTCGCCCGCGCGTATCGCCATGCCTCGTCCGGATTGCAGTTGCGCGCCGGCCTCCGACACCGCGTCCGCGCCGGCCTGCGCCTGCAGCGCGCCAGACGCGTACACCTGGCGCGACAGCAGCATGTCGCGCCCCGCCTGCAGCGTGACGCCTTCCTTCGCCGACACCACGCCGCCCGCCGTGGAGACGCCGCCGCTTTGTTCGCCCGGCGCAGCCGGTTCAGGCGTCTTGCCGGGCTCCGCGCCAGTGCCGGTGCCCGAGCCGGAACCCGTGCCAGTTCCCGAGCCCGACTCCGTGCCATTGCCGGTTCCCGTGCCGGTGCCGGTCCCCGCGCCCGTGCCGCCGCCTTGCCCCGGTTGCGGCACGACAGCCTGTCCTGCCACCTTCAGGTTGCGCCCCGCTTGCGCGCGCAGGTCCTGGTCCGAAGTCAGCAGGCCTCCCGACAGGGAAAGGTCCTTGCCCGCAGCCACGCGCAAGGCGCCTTGCGTGCGCAGGCTGCCCTGCGCGCCGACAGCCACATCGCCGCCAGCATCGAGCGTCAAGGCGCCACCGGCGCCGACCGCGCCCTGTACGGAAACGTCGCGCGCAGCCACAAGCGCCGCGCTGCCGCCGGCCTGCGCCGCGCCTTGCACGGCCAGATCGCGGCCGCTGTCCACGCGCAGATTGCCGGCTGCCTGCGCCGTGCCGCGCGGCGCGATGCGGACGTCGCCCGCCGCCGTGACTTGCAGATCGCCGGTCAGGGCCACCAGGTTGCCGCCGATGTTCACGCCCACGCCAGCCTCGGTGCCGATCAGGCGCACGCTGTTGGCGTACATGCCACCCAGCGCCGCGGTATCCAGCGCCACTTCGGGCGCCGCACCTTCCCCCGCCTGCGCCGAAACGGCTCCGGAGGCGTAATCGACGCGCGCCGCGCCCGCGGTCACGTTGAGCTTGTCGGCCCAGACGTCGGCATTGATCTCCAGTGTGCGCGCCAAGAGATCGACCTGGCTGAGATTGGCGCCGTTCAGGCCGGCGCCGTCGACGCGGATCTTGCCGGAAGCGATATCGAAACCGATGCTGCCGTCAGGCCCGACCTGCGGTTTGCCCGTGGTCAGGGTGGCGCGGTCCGCATTCAGAAAACCGCAGCCGTTGCAGGTGATGCCTGCCGGGTTGGCGACGATCACATTGGCCCGGTTGCCGGCCACTTCCAAGGTGCCCAGCAGTTGCGAAGGATTGGGCGCGGTGACCTGGTTGAGAATGGTGCTGGCGCGCTGATTGCCCAACATGGGATTGCCGCCCACCTGCCCCGCCAACTGGGTCTGGCTGGCGCCGCCGCTGTTGTTGAGCACCGCGCCGGACGGGCCGACGTTGAATTGCGTGTAGCGGTTGTTGGACACGCCGCCGGCCGAAGGCGGCGCGATGTTGATGACCGGCACGCCGTTGCTGACGCCAACGGAAGGCTTCGCGCCCGCCACGCTCTTGTCCACCGAGATCGGCAAGGTCTGCGCCAGCACTGGCGACCAGACCTGGGTAAAGACGACGGACCAGACGATCAGGGAGCGAAGCTTGGACATCATGCGTATCCGGGTGGACTAAGAATGGACGGCGGTCAGGCGGCACGCGGCCGCCGGGTCAGAACTCGAACATCAGCACCGCCGCGAACACGGTCGAGGCGGTTTTCAGGGATTCAGGCTTTTTCAGCGGCCAGCCGGCAGACAGGTCATAGCTGGCATTGACATAGGGCATGGCGATCCGTCCGCGCAGCCCGGCCACGGCGCCGACCAGCGTGCGGCCGGACAGCGACGCCGCCGACGGACCGCCCACCCGGCCCACGTCCAGACCCGTGTACAACTGGTGGCCAGGCACGCGCAGCAGCTTGTCCAGGCCCAGCGACAAGTCGTTGCGCAAGGTCCAGCCGTCCTCGGCGGCCAGCGTCATCTGCCCGTCAAAGCCGCGCACCGCATAGCGGTTGCCGATGGTGAAGTAGTCGGACGGCACGATGGGCGTCTTGGCGTGCTGGATCTGCCAGTTCAATTGGTAGGCCCAGGGCTGCTCCGCCAACTCGAACGGCAGATGCAGGCCGGCGTTGGCCGAAACGATGGTGCTGCGCCCGTTCCAGTCCGGATCGCCATAGACGTAGCCGGGCCGGTCGGACAGTCCTGCGAGCGTGCCGCGCACGCCCCCGCCGATGTCCAACGCGGCGCGCCCCAGGTAGTGGCGATGCCCCAGGTTGAACTCGTAACCCGTGACGTCGCGCCGCTGCACTTCGATGTCCACATCGTTGAGCGTGCTGGTGGTGCGCTTGCGCAGCAGGGTCAGCGATGAGGTGCCCTTGTAAGTGGCGCCGCGATACGGCACCACCGAGACGCCCGCCTGCACCTGCTTGGTGGTGCCGCCGTAGATGATGGGTTCATCGAAGCCGGCCACGGTCTGCCGGTAGGTCGATTTGCTGGCCCCGGCAAAGAAGGTCCAGTAGCCGAAGGGGACGCTGTAGTTCAGGGAAGCCGCGCGCGTGTTCGACTCCGCGTCGCGCCAGCGCGTATTGCTGTTCCATGACACCGACAACTGGTCGTACAGAAACAAGGGCGAGTCCAGGGTCAGGCCGGCGTTGACCTGGTACTTGCCGATAGCGTCCATGCCGGCGTTGTCGCCGCCGATGTATCCATGCCAGCGCTTGCCGGTGCCGGGACGGATAAGGATGTCGGAATCACCCAGCTCCGGTCCGGGCGCAACGTCGATGGCCGCGTCGGCCTGGCTGCCCAGCCTGCGGATGTTCTCCAGCGCCTGGTCCAGGTCGCGCTGGTTCACTTCGCCGCCCTGCCCGGTGGGCAAGGCCGTGCGCCACCAGCCGATGGCGCCCTCGCCCTTGACGGCGGAGATGCGGCCCGGCAGGTAGCGCAGCGTCAGCGTGCCCGCAGCCAGCGATTGTTCCGGCACGACCACCCGCGCGGTGACGAGTCCGCGATCGATCAACAGGCCGATCAGATGTTCCTGCAAGGCCCGCAGTCCCAGGCCGCCCACGCAATGGCCAATCACGGCATCGGCTGCGCGCGTCAGCGATTCGGCAGGCTGCGCTCCGTCCCAGACGACTTCCTTCAGGGCGAAGCAAGGCGTTTCGACCGGCAGGACCAAGCCGCCGGCAGCCGGCCCGGCGGGCGACAACACGTCTGGCCGTTCGGCCGCGCGGGCGCGCTGCGCCCCCAATTCCTGCTCTTGGCGGCGTTCGATCTCGGTGGCGCGCAGGGCTGCCTCGGGCAGCGACTGAGCGCCGGAACCGGCGGGAAAAAAGCCAGCCGCCAACATGCCCGCGGCCATGCGCAGGCGCCAGTAGTGATTCATGCCGGTACGGCGCCTGCGGACGTGCGCGGCGCTCCTTGTTGTCTATGTATGAAACCAAATGTTTGCCAAGTTTGCCTTAACGCACAATTAATAACAATAAATATCTGATTGTATACAGGCCACTATCAAAGCATTTAAATGAAATTAGGAGATAAAGACTGAGTAATTGAGGCATGAATGCCATAGTTCCGGGGTGCGGAACTATCACGATTGCGCCAAGCGTGATCTGATATGAAACAAAACGCTAACAGCTCGGCCGCGCCGCCAGCTGCTGCTTTTTGGTCCCGGCCTTTTTTATTCGAGCATCTGGAGCGGATAAATAAGGGGCGTCCGAAAGCCTGCGGCCCGCCTTGTTCATACCGGTTGCACACGGGTTATCCCGGATACGGCCACATCCACAAATCGTCAATAATTCGCCAACGTTTTATCGCCGATCCGTCCCCTTTCCCTGCCAGCCCATGCCTGTATCCGTCCGGGACGCCATTGTTTCCTCCTCCCACCTGGCCTCTTCAGCTCCCGAGCTTTCCGAAGTCGAATTCGGCCTGATCATCGCCTCGCATGCGTTCAACCGCTGGATGGTGCGCTGCATGGCCTGTGCAGGACTGCCCGAGCTGACCTCGCTGGACATCCTGGTGCTGAACCACGTATTCCATCGCGGCCGCGGCAAGAAACTGGCGGACATCTGCTTCACGCTCAATGTCGAAGACACCCACCTGGTGAACTATTCGCTCAAGAAGCTGGAGCGCCTGGGCGTGGTGCAAGGTGCCAAGACCGGCAAGGAAGTGATCTACACGGCGACCGACGCTGGCGCCGCGGCGATCCAGCGCTACGCCGAAGTGCGCGAGCAGTGCCTCGTCAAACCCTTCATCGACTCCCCCGCCGCGGACGAAGCCAGCCATCAGCTGGCCAACACCCTGCGCGCCCTTTCGGGCCTGTACGACCAGGCTGCCCGCGCCGCCACCTCGCTGTGAGAATCCACGTTGTCTAGCATTACTGCATCCACTTCCGCCCCGCTGTTGTCCGTGCGCGGCGTGTCGGTCGACTTCAATACCGAAAACGGCGTGTTCCGCGCCGTCGACAACCTGGATTTCGAGGTGCGCCCCGGCCGGACGCTGGCCATCGTCGGCGAATCGGGCTCGGGCAAGTCGGTCACGTCCATGGCCATCATGCGCCTGACCGACTACACCAGCGGCCGCATCGCCACGGGCCAGATCCTGTTCCGCGACAGCGCCGACCGCGAAATCGACCTGACCGCGGCCTCCGACGAAGACATGCGCGCCATCCGCGGCAACGACATCGCGATGATCTTCCAGGAGCCGATGACCTCGCTGAACCCGGTCTTCACCATCGGCGACCAGATCGTCGAGGCCATCATGCTGCACCAGCAGCTGTCGCGCTCGGCCGCGCGCCAGTCCGCATGCAAGCTGCTGGAAAAGGTGCGCCTGCCCGACGCCGAGCAGATGCTGGACCGCTATCCGCACCAGCTATCGGGCGGCATGCGTCAGCGCGTGATGATCGCGATGGCGCTGTCGTGCCAGCCGCGCCTGCTGATCGCCGACGAGCCGACCACGGCGCTGGACGTCACCATCCAGGCGCAGATCCTGAACACCATCCGCGAACTGCAGCGCGATCTGGGCACCGCCGTGATCTTCATCACGCACGACATGGGCGTGGTGGCGGAAATGGCCGACGACGTGGTGGTGATGCTGCGCGGCAAGAAGGTCGAGCAAGGCACGGTGGACGAAATATTCAACGCACCCAAGCATCCCTACACCCGCGCGCTGCTGGCGGCGGTGCCGCGCCTGGGCAGCCTGACGGGCCGCGACCTGCCGCTGCGCACGCCGCAGACCGTGCTGGAAGGCGACACACTGCGCGAAGTCGGCGAAACCCGCGAACAGGACACGGCGCGCTACGACGAACCGGTGCTGCGCGTGGAAAAGCTGACCACCCGCTTCGACGTGGGCCACAATTTCTTCGGCCGCGTCACGCATCGCGTGCACGCCGTGGAAGAAGTGAGCTTCGACGTCTACCCCGGTGAAACGCTGGCGCTGGTGGGCGAATCCGGCAGCGGCAAGTCCACCATCGGCAAGACCTTGCAGCAGCTGGTGGCGCCGACCTCGGGCGCCGTGCGCTACAACGGCCAGGACATTTTCTCGTTGGACAGCGCCGGCCGCCAGCGCCTGCGCCAGGAGATCCAATACATCTTCCAGGATCCCTACGCTTCGCTGGATCCGCGCAAGACGGTGGCCTTCAGCATCGCCGAGCCGATCCGCACGCACGGCCTGCTGAGCGGCGAGGACGCCATCGCCCGCCGCATCGGCGAACTGCTGGAACAGGTCGGCCTGAAGCCGGAACACGCCAAGCGCTATCCGCATGAATTCTCGGGCGGCCAGCGCCAGCGCGTGTGTATCGCGCGCGCGCTGGCCAGCAATCCCAAGCTGATCATCGCCGACGAATCCGTGTCGGCGCTGGACGTGTCGATCCAGGCGCAGATCCTGAACCTGCTGATGGACCTGCAGAAGGACCGCGGCCTGTCCTATCTGTTCATCACGCACGACATGGCAGTGGTGGAAAAGGTCAGCCACCGCGTTGCGGTCCTGTATCTGGGCCAGATCGTCGAGCTGGGCACCCGCCGCCAGATTTTCGAATCGCCGCAGCACGCGTACACGCAGAAGCTGCTGGCCGCCGTACCCGTGGCCGAGCCCGGCCGCCACATCGACACCTCGCTGATCGAAGGCGAGATCCCCAGCCCGGTACGGCGCGTCGGCGACGAGCCCGCCATCATTCCCCTGGTTGAATTCGCGCCCGGCCACCAGGTGGCCCGCGCGGCTTGAGCCGCATCCTCTTTCCACGTCGGCCGACCCGACTTCCCGTCCCTGGAGTTGAACATGCTCTCCCTACGCAAAACCTACACCGCCACCGCCCTGGCTTTGGCGCTGGGCGGCGCGCTGCCCGCCGTCTTCTCGACCGCGCATGCCGCCGGCACGCTCAATGTCGCCATCAACCAGGACCCGGGCAGCTGGGATCCGATCGACACCTTCGTGACCTTCTGGGGTTCGGTGGGCAGCAACCTGTATGACGGCCTGACCATGCGCGGCGCCGACCTGAAGCTGCAGCCCGGCCTGGCCACCAGCTGGGAATACCTGGACGACAACAAGCGCCTGCGCTTCAAGCTGCGCGAAGGCGTCAAGTTCCACAACGGCGAACCCTTCAACGCCGAGGCCGTGAAGTTCACCTTCGAGCGCCTGTTGGGCGCGGAAGGCGCCAAGGGTCCGCAAAAAGCCAACTACGACTCGATCGGCGAGATCAAGGTGGTGGACGAATACACCGTGGACTTCATCCTGAAGCAGCCCGATCCCGTCCTGCTGACCAAGCTGGCCGGCTACGGCGCCATGATCGTTCCGCCCAAGTACATCAAGGAAAAGGGCGAGGACAACTTCAACATCAACCCAGTCGGCACCGGCCCGTTCAAGTTTGAAAGCTACCAGCCCAAGGTCAACGTGACGCTGGCGCGCAACGACGACTACTGGGGCGGCAAGCCCAAGCTGGACAAGGTGGTTTACCGCTTCATCGGCGAGCCCGGCACCCAGGTGGCCGAACTGCAGGCTGGCCGCATCGACATCGCCACCTTGATCCCGCTGGGCCTGATCGAAACCGTGAAGAAGTCCGGCAACGCCGACGTCATCTCCACGGGCGGCCCGGTTGCCTTTGCCCTGCGCTACAACACCAAGAACGGCATCACGCAGAACCGCGACGTGCGCCGCGCGCTGATCATGGCGGTGGACCGCGACGCCATCGTCAAGCAGCTGCTGCTGGGCCAGGCCAAGACCATCGCCAGCTTCCAGGGCCCGCAGTCGTTCGGCTACAACCCCGAGCAAAAGCCCCTGCCCTTCAACCCCGCCGAAGCCAAGAAGCTGCTGGCCGCCGCCGGCGTGAAGCCGGGCGCCACCGTGCAGATCGACGTGCGCGGCAGCGATTCGAACTTCCGCGAAGTGGCCCAGGCCGTGTCGGGCTACCTGCAAGGCGTGGGTGTGCGCGCCACCATCAAGCCGTATGAAACCGGCGTGCTGCTCAACGACATCATCCCCGGCGGCAAGACCGGCGAGATGTGGCAGAACCAGTGGGGCGGCTGGACCTACGACTACGACAACACGGCCTACCTGATGTACCACACGGGCCAGAAGTGGAACCCGTACGACAACGACGCCAAGCTCAACGGCATGCTGGAAGCGCAGCGCACGGTCTACGACGTGAAGAAGCGCGAAGCCATGCTGCAGGAGATCGCCGGCTACGTGGCCGACCAGGCGCTGGAACTGCCGCTGTACAGCCTGAACACGATAGTCGGGGTGAACAAACGCGTGAAGGACCTGGAGGTCCCGGGCGACATCCGCTTCCGCTTCCTGAACGCCGCTGTAGAGTAGCCCCCCCGAAGCGCTGCGCGCTTCCCCCCCTGGGGGGCATGCCTACGGACCGGCAGAGCCCGGATCCGTGGCATCCCGCTGGGGCAAGACCGGTTGAAAGTGGTGCGATGGCGCCATGAACAACTGAAAAAGTAGCTGCCGACGAGTACTTTTGGCGCTGCCTTGACGCATTAACCCCACCGACCCGTCCCGGCGCAAGCCGGGGTGGTGATTTATGACCGGATTTCTCATCAAACGCGTGTTGCAGGCCGTCTTCGTGATCGTGGCCGTGACACTGCTCGTCTCCTATGCCGTGCGCCTCACCGGCGATCCTGCGCTGATGCTCAGCCAGGGTTCGGGCAGCGTCACCGAGCAGGACCTGGCCAATATCCGCCAGGCGCTGGGCTTGAACCGCCCCTTCCACGAGCAATACCTGTCTTATATGCAGGGACTGCTGCATGGCGATTTCGGCCGCAGCTTCATGGGCGGCACGTCGGTCGCCAAGCTGATTGGCGACGCCCTGCCCGCCACGCTGATGCTGGCGTTCACTTCGCTGCTGGCGTCCATTCTGATCTCGTTGCCGCTGGGCATCCAGGCCGCGATCAAGCGCGGCAAGGCCACCGACCAGGCGATCCGCATCCTGTCGCTGGTGGGGTTGTCCTTCCCCAACTTCTGGCTGGCGCTGATGCTGGTGCTGCTGCTGTCGATCACCTTCCCGCTGTTGCCGCCGTCCGGCTGGAGCGGTCCCGCCAGCCTGGTGCTGCCGTCGCTGACGATGGCCATCATCCTCAGCGCCACCAATATCCGCCTGGTGCGCACCACCATGCTGGAAACGCTGTCGGCGCAATACATCATGGTGGCGCGCAGCAAGGGTCTGAAGGAACGCGTGGTGCTGTACAAGCACGCGCTGCGCAACTGCGCGATTCCGCTCATCACCTACCTGGGCTTGCAGTTCGGCGGCTTGATCGGCGGCATCGTGGTGATTGAAATGGTCTTCAACTGGCCGGGCCTGGGCACGCTGGCGTTCGATGCCATCTCCGGCCGCGACTACCCGGTGTTGCAAGGCACGGTCACCGTGCTGGCCACCGTCATCGTCCTGGTCAACCTGATCGTCGACATCGCTTACGGCATCGTCGACCCCCGCATCCGCACGCGCTGAGCCTTATGCAGACTACTACCCCCACCGCCGCCGCCTCCAAGGCGGCCAAGCCCCGCAGCCGCTACCGCTCGCTGGAATTCGTGCTGGGCGTCGTGCTGACCGGCGCCATGATCCTGCTGGTACTGACTTCCGGCTGGCTGTTCCCCGATGGCGGCGAAGCCATGGACCTGGCCGCCCGCCTGACCGCGCCCTTCGCTTCGGCGGCCCATCCCTTCGGCACCGACCCGCTGGGCCGCGACGTGCTGGCGCGCGTCATCGTCGGCGGCAAGATCTCGCTGACGGTGGGCTTCGTCTCGGTCGTCGGCGGCGCGCTACTGGGCATCGTCATGGGCCTGATCGCCGGCTATTACCGCGGCTTCTGGGACATGATCGTGATGCGCTTTGCCGACGTTCAGCTGGCGCTGCCGTTCATCCTGGTGGCCATCACTTTCATCGCCATCCTGGGCGGCGGCCTGTTCAACGTCATCTTCTTCATGATCGTGTCGCAGTGGGTGCAATACGCGCGCCTGGTGCGCGCCCAGGTCCTGGCCCTGCGCGAGCGCGAGTTCGTGCTGGCCGCCCGCGCCTTCGGCGTGCGCGACCTGGCCATGATCCGCCACCACATCGTGCCCAACCTGCTGGGCCCGCTGGTCATCCTGATGACCTTGAACGTCGCCAACAACATCCTGCTGGAAAGCAGCCTGACCTTCCTGGGCCTGGGCGTGGATCCCATGATCCCGAGCTGGGGCGGTATGCTTGCCGACGGCCGCACGTATATGCAGACGGCCTGGTGGGTCAGCGTCTTCCCGGGCCTGGCCATCATGCTGACGGTACTGGGCCTGAACCTGCTGGGCGACTGGCTGCGCGACCGCCTGGACCCGACCGGCAAGGTCTGAAGCCGCCCCGGTCCGCCTGAAAGGAATATCGAGTATGTCTTTGCTGGAAAAAACATTCGACCGCACGCTGGATGCCTGGACCCACGCCTACATGGCGCCGGCCTGGCGCGGCGCGGTCGTGGAAGGCTGGCTGTTCGAAGGCGTGGAGGCGCGCCGCGCGGCGCAGGAACGCCTGGCCCAGGCCGGCGTCACGGCGCGCTTTCGCAGCGCCTACAAGCCGCTGCTGCACTACTTCCTGGAAGAGGTCGAGCGCGCAGGGCTGGCGTCCGTCGTGGTGCGCTATCCGCTGCACGAACAAGCCCAGGCCAAGCGCTTCACGCTGGAAGCCTATCCGCTCATCGCGCTGCTGGACGGCGTGGACGTCGCCATGCAGCCCGGCGCGGACGACCTGCATTACGACGTCAGCCTGAGCTACGTTGACGGCCGCAAGATCGATACGCGCGTCTATGCGCCCAACCAGATCGGCTACGCCCAGGACGGCGCGCCGGAGCTCTCGCCCACCGGTTGGCTGCGGGTGCGCGACGCCGAGGGCGCGCTGCAGACCGATGCCGCCCAGGCCACCGAGTACCAGCAGGCATTCCGCGCCATCGTAGACACGGTGCGCAACCATGCCTGGGGTGCGCACGAGCCCTATTTCGAACGCCTGGAAATCCGCGTGGACCTTCCGGGCATCGACTTCGCCCTGCCGGTGGACGAGGAAATCGTCAGCACCTTCGAGGCGCTGCACGAAGACATCTATTTCTCGCTGCTGGAACACTTCCAGAAGCATTCCGGCCGCCCGTCCGGCGACCGCGGGCTGCAACCCGGGCAGATCATTCCCGACATCCGCCGCCACGATGGCGCGGCGCGCGTGCAGATCTCGCTGGAACATTTCGGGGCTTTGACGCCCGTCGCTCCCGCCGCGCTCGATGCGCCGCTGGCCCAGGTCCGCGAACCGCTGTCCGCCGGGCAGATCGCCGGCTGCATGGCCGCGTTCGGCGGCGACGCCTTCCAGGCCGTCTCGCGCCAGGGCCGCCCGGTGCTGGGCACCTATCTGCGCGGCCCCGGTCCCGCCGTCTTCATCTCGGGCGCGCAGCACGCCAACGAAACCTCCGGCGTGGTCGGCGCCCTGCGCGCGGCGCAAACGCTGGCCGCGCGCGGCGATGCCCATTTCGCCCTGATCGCCGCCGAAAACCCGGATGGCTACGCGCTCTTCAACCGCCTGCGCGAGCACCACCCGCGCCATATGCTGCATGCCTCGCGCTACAGCGCGCTGGGCGATGACATCGCCTATCGCGAACGCGCGCCCTTCTTCGAACGCGAAGGCCGCCACCAGGCGCACGCCATCAGCGGCGCGCAGTTGCACATCAATCTGCACGGCTATCCCGCCCATGAATGGACCCGGCCGCTGTCCGGCTATCTGCCGCGCCACTTCGAGCTGTGGACCATCCCCAAGGGCTTCTTCCTGGTGCTGCGCCATCATCCGGGCTGGGGCGATCGCGCCCGCCGCCTGATCGAAGGCGTGACCGCCAGGCTGGCCCGCAACGTCCCCGGCCTGGTCGAGTTCAATGCCCGACAGCTTGAACTATTCCAGGCGCACGCGCTCGAAACCGGATTCGATGTGCTGAACGGCATCCCGGTGCAGATCAGCGAAAGCGACCGCGAAGACCTGCCCATGGCGCTGATTTCGGAGTTTCCGGATGAAACCGTCTACGGCGACCGATTCGTTTTCGCGCATACTGTGCAAATGGAAACCGTCCTGGCGGCGACCGAGCTCTACCGCGCAGGGCTCTAGCGGCAAAAAAGCCCGGCGCAGGCCAAGGACCACGCCGGCACCCGACCTGTAAAACCATTAGAAAAATGAATATCCGAGAACGCAACCACGGCGATGACCTGGCCCTGGTGGACATCTGGCTCCGTTCGGTACGCGCCACCCACACGTTCCTGACGGAAAAGGAAATCCAGGCCATGTACCCGCAGGTGCTCAACACCCACCTGCCTTCGGTACGGGTCTGGGTCTGTGAGGACGATGCCGGCGAAGTCGCCGGCTTCATGGGCCTGAATGGCAACAAGGTCGAAATGCTGTTCGTGGACGCCAACAAGCGCGGCAAGGGAGCAGGCCGGCGCCTGCTGAATTTCGCGCGTTCGCTGCACGGCACCCTGCTGGTGGACGTGAACGAGCAGAACCCCCAGGCCCATGGCTTTTACAAGCACTACGGTTTCGAGGACGTGGGCCGTTCGGCGCAGGACGACTCGGGCCGCCCCCGCCCCATCATCCACATGAAGCTGGCGGGCTGAGGCCCTGTTGGCGCCCGTCCCCCCTGACAGGCGCCTAGCCCTTGGATTGCTCCGGATGCCTGGCCCGCCAGGCTTTCAGCGCTTCCCGGTAGTCGTCCATGGCTTCGTTATAGGTGTCATAGACGCAGGGTATGCAGCCGCTGTTGCAACACTCTTCGGGCGCGGGCGCTTCGGGTGGAACGGGCTGCGGGTCGTCGACGGGGATCTGCTTGGTGCTCATACCCGAATCTTAGCGCCGATGCCGGAAGCAGCGTCCGCGGCCGGCATCGGCCATTCGGCGCGGCGGATTTCGTAGTGGCGCTTGCCGGCGCCGCCCGCGCCCGCGCCGCCGATCTGGCGCATGCCGCATTTTTCCAGCACCCGGCAGGACGCGGCGTTCTCTTCCAACGCCACGGCGGCCAGCGCGTCCACCGACAGTCGCTTGAACCCCAGCGACAGCAGCGCCTGGGCGATTTCCGTGGCGTATCCCTTGCCCCAGCTCGCGGGCAGGAAAGCATAGGCCACCTCGACCTCGTCGCGGCCCCGCGACTGGGTACGCTTCAGGCCTGCCCGCCCCGCCAGCAGGCCGCTGGCGCGGTCAGTCAGCACATACATCCCGAAGCCTTGCTCAGCCCAATGCTCGACGTTCTGCAATAGATAGCGGCGGCTGGCCGACTCCGTCCGGGTGCCGCCCATGGTCGCCATGAGGCGCTCGTCCGCATGCATGGCGGCAATGAAGGAAATATGCGTGTCATCCATGCGCAGGGCATGCAGCCTGGCGGTCTGGAAGGTATCGGGGAGTAGCGCGGCAGGCATGGCGGGCGGAAGGAACAGGATGCCGGACATGATACCGGCGGCCGGCCCGCCGGCCCATCGTCCAATGGACGAATCCCGCGGACCGAGGCCGGACCGGGTTTCGGCTTCAGTCGCGGCGCAGGCCCAGGAAACTCCAGCGCACGTCGGCGCGGTCCAGCATGTCTTCGCGTGAACTGAGATGGTGCGAAGACAGGCCGTGGCCGGCTGCCAGCGCGATCGTTTCCTGCGCGGACACGTCGAACATGCGGCGTCCTTGCGGCACCGGACCGTGCCGCAGCGACATCAGGATCTGGCCCTGCGGCGCCAGCAGCGCGGCCAGCGCCTGCATGCCCTGGCGGCGTTCGTCGGTGTCCAGGTGCATCCAAACGGCCGTCAGCATGATCACGTCGAACAACCGGCCCTGCCCGCGCAGCACGGCCAGGTCCGGCAGAGCGTCGTCGACCCACTCCAGGTTGGGCAGCGCGTGACGGCGCTGACCCTCCTGGCGGAGTTCGGGCGTGGGTTCGGCCGCAACCACCGCATGGCCCATCCGCGCCAGCGCGGCGGCGTCGCGCCCTGACCCCGCGCCTATGTCGGCGATGCGCGACGGCGCCGAGGGGATCAGGTGCGCCACGTCGCGGTGCACGTCCGCGAACGCAATGCTCTCGTACTGGTCTGCCAGGGCTGCGGCGTTTTCGCCATAGCCCTGCGTGCCGGAAGCTCCTGTCATTGCTGGGCCGCCGGGCGGGCCTGGATCGCCGCGGGCGGCCAAGTGGCCTTGATCGCATCGTAGATGCGCTTGCCCACGCGGCCGTCCTCGGGCAGCTTGCGCTTGACCTGTTCTTCGCGCACGGCATCGCGGGTCTTGCTGCCCGGGATGCCATCGGCCACGCCTACGTCATGGCCCAGGCCATAGAGCATCTCCTGCAGTTCCTTGATCTGCGCGCGCGACAGCCCCGGATCGTCCGTGGGCCAGGCCGCGACCAGATCCGGACCGCCTTGCAGGCGGTTGAGCAGCATCGACACCGCCAGGCCATAGCGGCGCGACTGGTTGTAATGCAGGATGGCGTCGAAGTTCACGGTGGCCAGGAACACCGGGCCGGCGGAGCCGGTGGGCGCGAACAGATAGGCCTGCTCTTCGTTGCCCGAGGGCAGCTTCAGCGCCGAGCCGTTGCCCTGCTTCAGGCCGGCCTGGGCCCACTGGGCAATCGTGCGGCGGTCCTGCGAGCCCACGTATTCCGCGTCGGGCGAGGCCGGGATGGCGGCGGCCAGCTCGGCCGGCACGCGCACTTCAATCACGGCCGGCAGATTGTGGGTCCACTTGGCGCGGCGCTTGCGCAGGTGGTTGGCGGTGGAAGCCAACGCGTCGGGCAGCGAGTTGTACAGGTCGATCTTGCCGTTGCCGTCGCCGTCGGCGGCCAGTTCATAGAACGAGGTCGGGATGAACTGCGTCATGCCGAAGGCGCCGCTCCAGGAGCCGATGAAATTATCCGCCGGCACCACGCCATCACGCAGCAGGCGCACCGAGGCGTAGGCGTTCTTTTCCCACAACTGCTTGTTCTCGGTGCAGGCGCGCGTCAGCCAGGCGTCCAGCACATTGGTCTTGCCGACCTGGCGGCCGTAGTTGGTTTCGATGCCGAAGATGGCGACCAGCGTCGCCGGGTCGACCTGGTACTGCTGGCTGATGGCCGACAACTGCGGACCGTATTTGGCAAGCACCGCGAGGCCGTCGCGCACGCGCTCTTCGTCCACGGTCTTGGCGATGTAATCCCACCAGGCTTCGCGCCCTTCGGGCTGGCCCTTGGCGGATGCGACCGTGGTGGGCAGCAGCTTGGCGTTGGCGGTGTACTTGTCCCAGTCCGCCACGGTCAGGCCGTTGGCCGTGGCGCCCTTGCGCAGCTTGGCGATGCAAGCCTTGGTGTCGAGTTCGGTCGGAATGATGACCGTGGGAGCGGGCGCGGCGGTGGCGGCCGGCGCTGCCGGAGCGGCGGTAGCAGCCGGCGCAGCGGTGGCGGCGGGAGGGGCGGTCGCCGCCGGAGCAGCCGCTGCCGGGGCCGCCGTGGGCGCGGGCAAGGTTGCGGGCGCAGGCAAGGTTGCCGGCGCAGGCGCGGCCGACCTGGGAGGCAGCGCCTGGCCGGCCCGGTCGTCAACCGAAGCCGCCGGCGCATTGCTGGCAGGCGCGGACGCATCATCGAAGCTGCGTTTGGGCGTCAGGGCAGGCAGGGTCTGGACCGGCACTGCGGGCTGGGCGCGCGAACCGGTGGCGGAAGCGGGCCCCTGCGCCTGCGCGGCGCCAGCAGCAGCGGCGGTAAAAGCCGCGGCCAGCAGCACGCGGGAGAAGGAGTCGATTCGAAGGCGTACGGAACGCTGACGCATGGCTATCCTGAAAAATCGAAGTCAGCCGGGATCGTACCGCGACCGGCCGTCAAAATCGAACGCATCGCAAGACCAATCCGCTTGCAGGGCCGCGCGCACAAGCCAAGCCAGCCTGAAAGCAGCTTCGCGCCGTCCCTAGGCGGCTTGCCTCACGCCCACCGCGCTGTTCGCGGGCGGCGCGCGCAGCACGCGCCGGCACAGCAGCATCGCGATCAGGCTGAACAAGGCGAAGCCCGCCGTCTGCCCCGCCAGCACGCCTTCCGGGCCGCCGTAATGGGCGCCCAGCCAGACGAAGGGCAAGGTGCCCACGGTGGCGCGCAGCCAGCCGATGACGGTGGAGTACGTGGCATAGCCCAGGTTGTTGAACACCGCGATGGCAACGAAATACAGGCTGTTGAGCGCCCAGGCGAAACTGCCGTAGCGGCAGAAGAAGACGATCAGGTCGCGCCCCGGCCCGGTCACCTGGAACAGGTCGGGCATCCAGGGCGCCAACAGGGCCAGCACAACGGCCACGCCAAATCCGTACATCAAGGACCAGCGCGTAGTCAGGCGCGCCGTCTCCTGTACGCGGTCCCATTGCCCGGCGCCCAGGTTCTGTCCAAGAATAGGCCCGATGGCACCCGGCAACACGAAGAACAGCGCATAAGCCAGTTGCAGCACCCGGTCCACCACCGTCGCGCCCGCCATCACGCTGGAGCCGAAGCCCGCATAGGTGGACAGGGTGAAGATGACCGCCGCGGGCGTGGCCAGCGTGGTCAGCGCGGCCGGCAAGGCGATCCGCCCTATCGCGCCCAGGTGCGCGCGCAACGCGGCGCCTGTGGGCCAGGCAACCAGTCGGTGCTTGCGGAAGACCAGCCAGGCGCCGAGCGCCACCGTGACCAGGCGGCCCATGCCGCCGGCCCAGGCCACTCCCACCATGCCGCCGTCCAGCACGAAGATGACCAGCGGGTCCAGCGCCGCGACCGTCGCCGTCCCCGCCAACAGCACCCACATGGACTGGCGGCCATGGCCTGCGGCGCGCAGCAGGTTGGACAGCATCATGCCCACGCCCATCACGACCGCGAACGGGGTCGTGATGAGCACGTAGGACAGCAGATGCGCGCGCACGTCCTCTGCCAGGTCGATGGCCGCCGTGTAGGGGCCGATCACGGCCAGGAACAACGCGCCGGACACGAGCGCGGCCACGGTCATCAAGACCAGCGAAGCGCCGCCCAACGCCCGGGCGCGCGGCGCATCCCCCGCCCCCAGCGCGCGCGACACCAGGGCCGTGCCGCCCACGGCCACTCCGATGCAGATCGAGATGATGGTGAACTGCGTCATCGATCCGAAGCCCACCGCGCCCAGCACCGCCTCGTCCTTGAGCGTGCCCAGGTATAGCAGCGACAGGAACTCCACCGCGAACACGGCAAGCATGCTGGCCCAGCCGGTCAGGACCATTTCCAGCACATGCGGGCCCATCGGCCCGGAAATGAAGCGGGCGCGCGGGTCGGCGGCGGCGGAAGGATTTGCGGAACTCATGAGGCAATCAGATCAACTGCGGCCCAGGCCGCGGGAAACAGGAAGGTCGCGCGTTCAGCGCCCCACGGGCGCGAACCAGTACTGGTACACGCTGCCCTCGTTCGAATACCAGGGCAAGAGGCCGATGCTGTCGGACTCCCGCTGTACCGTCAGCAGCAGGCCGCCCCTCTCGGGCCGCAACAGCGCCACGTGGCGCCGCACGCCCATGGACTCGTACTGGCGCCAGTCATGCCGCACGCTGACCCACAGCCGGCCCTGGCTGCAGCCGCTGACACGCCGGATGCCGTCAGGCCGGGACGGCCGGGCCGCGCTAGGCCGGGCCGCGCCAGGCAAGGCGGCGGGATCCTGCGCGCCATTCAGCTGCGCCAGATGGCCGGACGAGCGCGCGCCCTGTCCGTCCAGCGCCAGCACCTGCCATCCGTCCGCGGCGGCCGTGAAGGCCACCGTGGCCTCGGGTCCGGAGCGCCATTCCGGCAACGGATTGTCGTCCATGCCCGGCAGGTCCAGCGGGTACCTCAGGAAATTGCGCAGGTCCAGCAACGCGCCGGCCTCGCGATCGCCCGAGACGAACTCGCCTTGCGCCCGGTAAGTGGCGGCCAGATCGGGGCATTGCGCCGCATCGGCAGGCAAGGACGCAAGCGTGCCGTCCCGGAAGGGCGGCCAGGTCACGGCCACGCCGTCGACCTTGGAAGCGCCGCAGCCGCTCAGCATCAGCGCGGCCAGCGCCAACAGGGCGAGCCTGCCCATCCCCCGCGCTCCGCATACCGCTGCATTCATGGCTGTCCCTATTCTTCTGCCGGCCGCGCGACCCGCGCCGCGCCTGCGATGATCGGTCTGGCGCGAACTATATCCGAATCCTGGCCGGCCGAATCCCCGCCGGCCGAATCCCGGCCGGCGTTGCCAAGCGCGCAGCGCGGGAGAATAATCGGCATCTCCCTCCCGACCCGCGCCATGACACCGTTCCGAGGCAAGCTCCGCATCCGGCACCTGGAAATCGTGCTGACCGTCGCCGAATTGGGCAACCTGTCCAAGGCAGCCGCCCAGTTGCACAGCACGCAGTCCGGCCTGTCGCGCGCCATCGCCGAAATCGAGGAGCTGGTCGGCGCGCGGCTGTTCGAGCGCACCGCCAAGGGCACCACCTGCACGCCGCTGGGCGAGACCATGTGCCGCCACGCCCGCCTGCTGCTCACCGATTTCCGCAAGGCCGAAATCGACCTCGCCGCGGTCTCGCGCGGCGACGAGGGCAGCCTGACGGTAGGCTGTTTTTCGATGTTCGCGGGCTGGCCGGTGGCCGAGGCCGCGCGCGCCTACCGCCAGACCTATCCGCGCATCACGCTCACTATCGAGATCGGCACGCATGAACGGCTGATCGAAGACCTGGACGCGGGCGCGCTGGACGTGCTGATCAGCCGCTTCTCGTCGACCGTCAATCCGCAGATCTACCGCTCCACCACGCTGCTGGAAGATTCGGTGGTGCTAGCCTGCGCCACGCATCACCCCTTGGCCCTGCTGCCCGGCGCCACGCTGGCCGATTACGTGGCCTACCCCTGGATCACCGCCCTGCCCGGCAGCCGCATCCGCGGCGAACTGGAAATGTCGCTGCGCCAGGCCGGCCTGGAGATTCCGGATATGATCGGCGCCCTGTCGCTGGAATTCGGCCGCGAAATGCTGCTGGACGGCCTGTACCTTTGGATGCTGCCCGGCAGCGTGGCCGCCATCCGGCAGGCGCGCGGCGAACTGGTGGTCCTGCCGGACAGGCCTGTCCTGCGCAAGTCGCCGCTGGCAGCCATCTGGCGCCGCGACCGCCCCAGCACGCGACAGGCGCGCGCCTTCGCCGCCCAACTCCAGCTCGCCATCCAGGCCGACGCCATCGCGCTCACGGCCTGAGCCTGCAAGCGCATTGCGCGTTATCCTGGACAGGCAACACTTTTCTTGATCGGAGCACCCATGTACGACTGGCTCAACGCACTGCCCAAGGCGGAACTGCACCTGCACCTGGAAGGTTCGCTCGAACCCGAGCTGCTGTTCCGGCTGGCGCAGCGCAACGGCGTGGCGCTGCCGTGGCCGGACATCGAGTCCCTGCGCGCGGCCTACGACTACGGCAATCTCCAGGAATTCCTGGACCTCTATTACCGCGGCGCGGACGTGCTGCGCACCGAGCAGGATTTCTACGACCTGACCTGGGCCTATCTGCTCAAGTGCCGCGAGCAGAACGTGGTGCACACCGAACCGTTCTTCGATCCGCAGACCCACACCGACCGTGGCGTGCCCTTCGAAGTGGTGCTGGGCGGCATAAGCCAGGCGCTGGCAGACGGCCGCAAGCAACTGGGCGTGAGCAGCGGACTGATCCTGAGCTTTCTGCGCCACCTGCCCGAAGAGCAGGCCATGCGCACGCTGGAAGCCGCCCTGCCCCACCGCGACGCCTTCATCGCGGTCGGCCTGGACAGCAGTGAAATGGGCTTTCCGCCGCGCCTGTTCCAGCGCGTGTTCGAGCGCGCCCGCGCCGAAGGATTGCCCGGCGTCGCCCACGCGGGCGAGGAAGGGCCGCCCGAATACATCTGGGAAGCGCTGGACCTGCTGAGGGTGCTGCGCATCGACCACGGCGTGCGCGCCGCCGAAGACCCGGCGCTGATCGCGCGCCTGATCGACGAGCAGATCCCGCTGACCGTCTGTCCGCTGTCCAACACCCGGCTGCGCGTGTTCGAACACATGCGCGAGCACAACATCCTGTCGCTGCTGGACGCGGGCGTAAAGGTCACCGTCAACTCCGACGATCCCGCGTATTTCGGCGGCTACGTCAACGAGAACTTCCACGCGCTGTACGACCATCTGGGCATGTCACGCGCCCAGGCCCAGGCCCTGGCGGACAACAGCCTGGACGCGCGCATCCTCAAGTAGCAAACGCGCCCCCAGCCCAGCCATGCGGATTGCGCATGGCAATGTTCGAAACCTGCATGCCTGGCGCGGCTCATTCCTCCCTACCATAGTCCGACCGCCGCGGCGCCTGCCGCGGCCGGGCCATGGACCAATACACAAGGGGCAGGATATGAGTCAGTTGGTAGAGGCGGCGCTGCAGGCAGGCACGCTGACCGGCGTGCAGCAAGGCGGCGTTTGCCGCTACAGCGCCATTCCCTATGCGCAGGCGCCAATCGGCCGCCTGCGCTTCGCGCCGCCGCAACCCGCCGCATGGAACGGCAAACTCGACGCCACCCGACCGGGACCGGTCGCGCCGCAATTGCCCTCGCGCCTGCGCGGCGCCATGGGAGACTTCAACGCCGAACAATCCGAAGACTGCCTGCACCTGACCGTGTGGACGCCGGCCGCCGACGGCAAACGGCGGCCGGTGGTCGTGTGGCTGCACGGCGGCGCCTGGCAAAGCGGCGGCGGCGCGCTGGACTGGTACGACGGCGCGAATCTGGCGCTGCGCGGCGACCTGGTGGTGGTCGCGGTCAACTACCGGCTGGCCGCGCTGGGCTGGCTGTATGTGCCTGGCCAGACTGCCAACGCGGGCCTGCTGGATCAGGAAGCCGCCATAGCCTGGGTGCTGGACAACATCCAGGACCTGGGCGGCGATCCCGAACGGCTTACGGTCATGGGCCAATCGGCGGGCGCGTCCTCGATCTGCGCCATGCTGGCGCGCAAGCCGCGCTTCTCCCGCGCCATACTGCAAAGCGCGGCGCTGGGCCGGGGCTTTCGCAGCGCGAAGCAAGCCGACGCGCTGGGGCAAGCCTTCCTGCGGGCCGCGGGCGCCGACTCCCTGGAGGCCGCGCGCGAACTGCCCGTGACGGCATTGCTGGCGGCGCAGCAGGCGCCCGCCGTGGCCGAAGTACTGCGCGCCGAGGGCAGCAGCCGCAGCCAGTTCGCCCCGGTGCTGGACGGCCAGGTGCTGCCGCAAGACATCGCGCCCGCGCTCGAGCAGGCCGCGTCCCGCGCCGACGTGCTGGTCTGCTATACCCGCGACGAAATGGCCGCCTTTCCCGGCAATGGCAGGGATGCGTCCGACCAGGAACTGGGCGACGAGGTATTCGGCGCGCCATCGCGCCAGTGGGCGCGCGACGCCGCTGCCCAGGGCCGCCAGGCCTGGCTGGCGCGCTTTGACGTGGCGCCCACGGCGAACTTCGGCGCCTGCCATTGCATCGAGCTGCCCTTCGTCTTCGACACGCTGCCGGCATACGCCGGCGCGCCCATGCTTGCCGGACTGCCGCCTGCGCAGGCGCGGCAACTGGCCCAGGCCACGCAGCAGGCATGGATCGCCTTCATCCGCGGCGACGGCCCCGGCTGGCCGGCGGCTCCGCATATGCAGATCCTGGCCTGAGCGCGGACCGCACGCGCATCAGCGCGGGCGCACTCGGCCCGCGCTTCAAACACATCAAAACAAGGGGAATTCCATGTTCAAGCAAACCGTGCTGGCGCTAGCGCTGCTGACGCCGCTGGCGGCCACGGCCGCCTATCCCGACAAACCCGTCAAGATCATCGTCTCCAATCCGCCTGGCGGTCCTGTCGACGTCATGCTGCGCGTGCTGGCCAGCAAGCTCGGCGCCGCCTGGGGCCAGCCGGTGGTAGTGGAGAACAAGCCCGGCGCCTCCGGCATCATCAGCACCGGCGCGCTGGTCAAGTCCGCGCCGGACGGCTACACGCTGGGCATGGTGGTCGCCTCGTCCGTCACCATCGTGCCTTTCGCCGTGGACAGCCTGCCGTTCGACACGCAGAAGGACCTCAAGCCGATCTCGCTGGTCGCGCGCACACCCTTCATTTTCATCGTGCCCAAGGACAGTCCGCTCAAGACCTGGGAAGACTTCGTGCGCGAAAGCAAGGCGCGCAACCTGAGCGTCGGTTCGTTCTCCATCGGCACGGCGTTCCACCTGGTCTGGGAACAGACGGCGCGGCGCGCCGGCATCAAGGCCCTGTACGTGCCCTCGTCCTCGTCGGGCAAGACGCAGAACGACCTGATCGGCGGCCAGCTCGACGTCGGCCTGGACGCGCCTTCGAGTTCCAAGGGCCTGATCGACAGCGGCCGGCTGCGCGCCCTGGCGATCACCAGCCCGCAACGCTTCGGCGGCCTGCCCGACACGCCCACGCTGGAGGAATCAGGGCTGAAGGGCTATGCGCCGCAACCGTGGATCGGGTTGATGGCGCCCGCCGGCATTCCGGACGACCGGGTCGCGCTGATCCAGAAATCGGTGGCGGACATTCTGAAGGAACCCGCGATGCGCGCGCAGATGGAAACCCTGGGCATGATCCCGATCGGCAGCACGCCACAGGAACTGGCCGCGACCATCGAGGCCGACCGCGCCGACATGGGGCCGCTGATCAAGGAATTGGGCATCAAGCTGCAATAGCGGCGATCACGGAGGGGCGGGCCTCAGCCCGCGCCCAGCGTGCGCAGGAACATCGCCGACAAGGGGTCGGACAACGCCTGCGCGTCGCGCCGGCCCTGCGCAATACTGGCGTCCACCGCGCCATGCATGCCGTGGTAGAGCACGATGGCGGTCAGCGCCGCATCTTCCAGCTGCCAGCAGCCGGCGCGCGCGCCCGCCTCCAGAATGGCTTCCAGCTGTTCCAGCACGGCGCTTTTCTCGGCCACGCCGCGGTCGGGATGCTGGGCGTCGTGGAACACCACGTCATGCAGCTCATAGCCGTCGAAGTAGGCCTCGACACCCGCCCGGGTCCAGGCGCGCAACCGCGCCACGCCGTCGTCCGGCGCACAGGCGTGCACCTCGCGGTCGATATGGTCCAGGAACCCCTGCGAGAACTTGGCCCGCA
This sequence comes from Achromobacter sp. D7-1, assembly GCF_059760445.1. Classification (NCBI taxonomy): domain Bacteria; kingdom Pseudomonadati; phylum Pseudomonadota; class Betaproteobacteria; order Burkholderiales; family Alcaligenaceae; genus Achromobacter; species Achromobacter sp. D7-1. The sequence goes on from NZ_JCBAMT010000004.1 coordinate 50,413, forward strand.
GCGCCGCCAGCATGTCGTTCTTGGACGTGAAGTAGTGATAGAACGTGCCCTTGGCTACGCCCGCGCGCTCCACGATCTCGTTGATGGTGGCAGCCTCGACGCCCTTCTGGATGAAAAGCGCTTCCGCGGCCGCCATCAGCTCGTCCAGCCGCACGGCGGCCGGTTTGGTGCGGGGTTTGGGAGCGGCGTCCGGGCCTGGCAAGGCAGACGGGTCGGCGGGAGCAGGCATATCGTTCAGGGTCGGTTCAGTAGCAAGGCGCCAGTGTAGAGGAGGCGCGGGGACAGGGCCAAAATTTGAGAATCGTTCTTCTTTCCATTGACCGACGGTCGGTCGATGAATAGAATAACGCTTCCTCTACTCTGCGTCCCGCCATGCATCCCGCACGCCGCCGCGCCCTGGTCCTAGCCGTCAACCTGGGCAGCTTCATCACCATCCTGGACATCAGCATCGTCAACGTGGCCCTGCCCACCATGCAGGCGGCCCTGCGCATCGACATGGCCGGGCTGCAATGGGTGGTGGACGCCTACGCCCTGTTCCTGTCGGCCTTCATGCTGTCCGCCGGCCCCTTGGGCGACCGCTACGGCCGCAAGCGTTCCTGGCTGGCGGGCGTGCTGCTGTTCACTGCGGGATCAGCCCTGTGCGGCCTGGCGGACAACCTGACGGCGCTGCTGATCGGCCGCGCCGTGCAGGGCGTGGCCGGCGCCCTGCTGGTGCCGGGCGCGCTATCGCTCTTGACCCAGGCCTTCCCCGATCCCAAGGAACGCGCCCAGGCCATCGGCATCTGGGCTTCCTGCAATGCGATTTCGCTCATCGTGGGCCCCATGCTGGGCGGCGTGCTGGTGGCCCACTTCAACTGGCAGAGCATCTTTCTCATCAACCTGCCGGTGGGAGCGCTGGCCATCGCGCTGGGCGCCTGGAGCATCACGGAAAGCGCCCATCCCGAACACGCCGCCTTCGACCCCGCGGGCCAAGCGCTCAGCGTGCTGTGGCTGGGCGCGCTGACCTATGGCCTGATCGCTGCCGGCGAACACGGCTGGGCCGCGCCGCAAGCCACCGTTGCGCTCGCCATCGCGGCCGCCGGGCTGCTCGCCTTCCTGTGGATCGAGCACCGCGCCGCGCGGCCCATCCTGCCGCTGGGGCTGTTCCGCGACGCCGGCTTCGCCATCACCAACCTCGCGTCTTTCGTGCTGGGCTTTTCCGCCTACAGCAGCCTGTTCTTCTTCTCGCTCTACCTGCAACACGTACGGGGGCTGTCGCCGCTGGCCACCGGCTGGCAACTGGCGCCGCAGTTTGCCGCGGCCGGGCTGGTGTCGCTGGTATTCGGCCGCCTCAATCTGCGCTTCGGCCTGCCGCGCCTGATGATCGCCGGCTTTGCGTTCATCGGCCTGGCCATGCTGGGCATGACCAGCTTCGAGGCCCACACGCCGTATGCCGTGTCCGGCGCCCTGCTGGTGCTGCTGGGCCTGGGCACCGGCCTGGCGGTTCCCTCGACCAGCATGGCCGTGATGGCCACGGTGCCGCGCGAACGCTCCGGCATGGCCTCGGCCACCATGAACGCGCTGCGCCAGACCGGCATGACGATAGGCATCGCGCTGTTGGGCGCGCTGATGAGCGGGCGCGCCATCGAAGCGCTGACCGGTTCGCTGTCGCGGCTGGGCGCAGCCGACGCGCAGGCCCTGGCGCGTGCCGCCATCACCTTGCATGAGCTGCCGGCGCAACCCGCCAACTCAGCGGAATTGGCCGCCGACGCACTGGCCGGCGGCTTCCATGCCGCCATGCTTTTCGCAGGCACGGCATCGCTGCTGGCGGCGCTGTTGCTGCTGTTCCTCGCGCGCGGCGCGAAGAACGTTCTACGCACCGCATGAACCCCGGATTCCGACGCGCGGAATTCCATTCGCCGGAATCAAAACGGCCTGTTTTTAAGCGTTGGTAACAAACGCGCCCGCCTTCTTGCGCTTCGGTAAGATCCTCGTCCAATAACAGGTTAACAACCACGAGGAGAGCAAAACATGCCTTACCGCAAGCCCCTGTTCCGCCTGGCCCCGCTGGCGCTCGCCGCGCACCTGCTGATGTCCGGCCCGGCCGCCGCGCAAAGCGCGCCCGGCACCCAAGGACCGCTGGTTCCGGCGCCCAATCCCGCGCTCGCCGCGCAGATCGATCAGCGCGCCAAGGCCATCGAGGACAAGCTCATCGCCTGGCGCCGCGACATCCATGAACACCCCGAACTGGGCAACCAGGAAAACCGCACCGCCAAGCTGGTCGCCGACCACCTGCGCGCGCTGGGCATGGAAGTGAAGACGGGCGTGGCCGGCACCGGCGTGGTCGCCGTGCTCAAGGGCGGCAAGCCCGGCCCGGTGGTCGCGCTGCGCGCCGACATGGACGCGCTGCCCGTCAAGGAACAGGTGGACCTGCCCTTCGCCTCCAAGGCCAAGGGTACCTATCTGGGCAAGGAAGTGGACGTGATGCATGCCTGCGGCCACGACACCCACACCGCCATCCTGATGGCCACGGCCGAAGTGCTGGCCGGCATGAAGGACCAGCTCCCCGGCAGCGTGAAGTTCATCTTCCAGCCCGCCGAGGAAAGCCCCGCCGACTTCGAGCCGGACGGCAAGAAGATCTGGGGCGCGAAGATGATGGTGCAGGAAGGCGTGCTGGAAAATCCCAAAGTGGACGCCATCTTCGGCCTGCACGTGTCCAGTTCGTATCCCGTGGGCAAACTATCGTGGCGCAGCGGCCCCGCCATGGCCGCCGCCGACCAGTTCTGGATCGACGTCACCGGCAAGCAAACCCATGGCGCGCGCCCCTGGTCTGGCATCGACCCGATCGTGGTCAGCTCGCAGATCATCCTGGGCCTGCAGACCATCCCCAGCCGCCAGATCAACAGCATGCTGGAGCCGGCCGTCATCACCGTGGGCGCGATCCACGGCGGCAACCGCATGAACATCGTGCCGGACAACGTCGCCATGACAGGCACCATCCGCACCTATGACGAAGGCATGAAGAAGGACATCCACCAGCGCATCGCGCGCACCGCCGACATGATCGCGCAGAGCGCGGGCGCCAAGGCGGACGTGCGCGTGGTGGAGTTGTACAACGCCACCGTCAACAATCCCGCGCTGACCGAGCAGATGGGTCCCACGCTGCGGCGCGTGGCGGGTGAAGGCAACTACGGCCTGCAGCCCAAATCCACCGCATCGGAGGACTTCTCCTTCTACCAGGAGAAGGTGCCGGGCATGTTCTTCTACCTGGGCGTAACGCCCAAGGGCACCGACGTCGAGAAGGCCGCGCCGAATCATTCGCCGCGCTTCTATGTTGATGAGTCCGGCCTCATCAACGGCGTGCGCGCGCTGTCGAACCTGACCGTGGACTATATGACGCAGGCGCAGAAAGGCAGTTGATCCGCGCGCCTGGCGCGCTTGAAGCAAGCCCGCCGCCGCCCGCGCCGGCTAGGCCGTTGCTTCGAAACCCGGGTGATACGCGACCTGGCCTTGCGCCGGGCGCGTGTACACCTGGGCCATGAAGTACTCCGGCGGCACGCCGGGATAGCTCAAGCCAGGCATCTGCGCAAAGCCGAATCGCCCGTAGTACGCCGGATCCCCCATGACCACGCAGCCGGCGGCGCCCAGCGCTTTCAAGCGCTCCAGGCCGTCTCGGACCAAGGCCGCGCCGATGCCCTGGCCTTGCAGTTCGGGCAGCACCGCCACCGGTCCCAGGCCATACCAGTCCGCCGAGCCATCGCTGACCGTCACCGGAGAGAAGGCGACGTGGCCTGCGACGCGTCCATCCACCCGAGCCACCAGCGACAGCGTCAATGCCCCCGCCTCGCGCAGCGCGTTGGTGATGTAGCCCTCGGTCTGCTGGCTGTGGGGATGGTCTTTGAACGCGGCTTGCGTCAGCGCGAAGATCGCGTCGCGGTCGCCCGGCGCTTCGGGGAGGATATGCATGCCTGTACTCCTGTCGATCCAGGCGCAAAGTGTAGCCGGGCATGGTCGCCATTCCGCATTGACGCCTGCCGGCACGGTGGCTACAGTGGCCGACAGCCCGGCGCCGCGTCATCGCAAAGTCGCCCAGCCCCTTCCGAACCGCCCGCGGCGCGCCGCGGCCCTACTCTGGACCCTTATGAACAGCTACCGCGTCGGCATCGCCGGCTTCGGCGCCATCGGCCAAGCCGTGGCGCAATCCCTGGATGCCGGCCTGCCCGGCCTGACGCTCGCCGCCGTGGCGGTGCGCGATCCCAAGGCCCCGCCGGCCTTTGCCTGGACTCAGGCCGCGCCCGCCTACACCACCATCGGCGCGCTGCACGAGCACTGTGACGTGGTGGTGGAATGCGCGCCCGCCGCGGTGTTCCGCGACATCGCCGAGCCCGTGCTGCGCGCCGGCAAGAAGATGGTGGTGCTCAGTTCCGGCGCCTTGCTGCGCCATGACGACCTGATCGAACTCGCCCGCCAGCACCACGGCCAGATCCTGGTGCCCTCGGGCGCCATCCTGGGCCTGGACGCCATTACCGCCGCGGCCGAAGGCGTCATCCATTCCGTCACCATGATCACCCGCAAGCCGGTGCGCGGCCTGCTGGGCGCGCCCTACCTGACCGACAACAACATCGACATCGCGGACATCACCGAGCCGCGCCTGATCTTCCGCGGCTCGCCGCGAGAAGCGGCGGTGGGCTTTCCGGCCAACCTGAACGTGGCGGTCAGCGTGTCGCTGGCCGGCATCGGCCCGGACAAGACCACCCTGGAAATCTGGGCCGATCCCTCGCTGGAACGCAATCTCCACCGCGTCGAAGTCGTGTCCGACTCGGCCTCGTTCTCGATGGAAATCCAGAACATTCCGTCGGCCAACCCCAAGACCGGCCGCATCACTGCGCAAAGCGTGATCGCCGCGCTGCGCAAGCTGACCGGTCCGCTGCGCGTGGGCACCTGATCGCTGCCGGGCGGCTGGGCGCAGACTAGGCCGCCGCCCGCTGCAGCCCGCCGGACCGGCCATCCGCGGGCTGGCGACGCTGCGCGGAGCCGCCCGCCGCGGCCATCGGCCCGACCCGCCAGTTCCCCGCGCCATCCAGATCCAGCCTGTCCGTGTGGAAGGCGTCGAGCGTGCTGCGATGCCCCACACTGACCAGCATGCAGGATGGCAGCTCCTCGCGCAGCAGGCTATACAACGCATGCTCCAGCCCTTCATCGGTGGCCGACGTGGCCTCGTCCAGGAAGACGATGGTGGGCCGGTTGTACAGCACGCGCGCGAACGCCACGCGCTGCTGCTCGCCTATGGACAGGATGCGGGACCAATCGGCCACCTCATCCAGCCGGCCGGCCAGATGCCCCAGATTGACCTGCCGCAGCGCTTCGGCCAGGCGCGCATCGTCCTCGGGTTGCGCCAGCCCCGGATATGCGACCGCGCCACGCAGGTCGCCCAGGGGCAGATAGGGACGCTGCGACAGGAACAAGGCGGAGGCGCCCTGCGGCCGCCGCACCAAACCCTGCGCGTACGGCCAGAGACCGGCCAGCGCACGCAGCAAGGTGGTCTTGCCGCTACCCGACGGCCCCTTGATCAGCAGGGCCTGGCCCGGCCGCAAACTCAGGTTCAGATCGCGCAGCAGGACCGTGCCGTCGGGCCGCGCCACCTGCACGGCCGCGATGTCCAAGCCGTCGGGCAAGGGCTCGGTCTGCACTGAGGGCAGCGCGCGCGCGGCCTCGTTGGCGTCCAGAAAGCCGTTCAGCCGGTCCAGCGTGGCGCGGTACTGCGCAAAGGTGTCGTAGGAAGTCCGGAAGAAGGACAGGGAATCCTGCACTTGTCCGAAGGCCTGCGAAGTCTGGATGACATCGCCCAGCTTGATCGCGCCGCTGAAGAAGCGCGGCGCCTGCAGGATGAAGGGGAACACCACCGCGACCTGGCTCACCGACAGGTTGAAGCCGTCGAACTTCAGCCCCCGGTACACACGCGCCCACAGGTTGGCGATATAGGCCGAGAAACGCGTCCACAAGGTCGCGCGCTCCACGTTCTCGCCTTGATAGAACGCCACATTCTCGGCGTTCTCGCGCAGGCGGACCAGCGCGTAGCGGAAGTTCGCCGTCAGCCGTTCGGACAGGAAGTTCAGCTTGATCAGCGGCCGCCCGATCTTGAACGCGAACAAGGTCGCCACGATCACATACAGGTACACCATGAACACCATGGCGCGCGGGATCTCCACGCCGGCCACGGTCAAGGCGCCGGACAGGCCCCAGAGGATGGAAGTGAACGCCACCAGCGAGACCACCGCGCTCAGCGCGCCGATCGCCAGCGTGCGCGAGCCCGTCACGAACATGGCGATGTCCTGCTCGATGCGCTGGTCGGGGTTGTCGACCGGAGCGTCGACGAAATGGCCGCGGTAGTAGGCGCCCGCGCCCAGCCAGTCGCGGGTCAGGCGATCGTTGAGCCACACGCGCCAGCGAATATCGAAGGCCTGTCCGGCATAGCTGTCGGCCAGCGTGCGCACCACGTGCACACAGGCCAGCACCGAGAATATGCCCAGGAAATGCCAGAACGCGCTTTGATCCAATGCCTGCAGCGCGCTGTAGAAGCCGTTGTACCAGAACGAAAACAGCACAGTCATGCGCACGGCGAACATCGCCAGGAACAACAGCAGCGCCAGCATCAACAAGGGACGCCAGCTGCGCCGAGGGTTCAGATACGGCCACGCCAGCCGCCAGAACTTGCGTCCCCAATCCGTGTAGCGCGCGAGCATGCCCACCACCAGCACCAGCACGACGGCCGATATGCCAAACGCATGCGCCAGCCAGAGCCCGCTTTCCGCCAGTTGCTGCTGCCAGTTCAGGTCCATGAGTCGATTGCCCTCCGATACGCGTTTCTGGTTAGACGAGACGCGCGCATCGAGTTCCGGCGCATAGGCCGTTTTAAGCCTGGCTTAAGCGTTCTGGCAGGGTGAGCGAAAGCGATCTGACAGCAAGCGCCTGCCTCGCGGGCCGGCAAGGCTTCCCGCGGCGGCTATCATGGACACCTGAGCAGCAATCCGGCAGGTACGGGACGATGGACAAGATCCGGCTAGACAAATGGCTATGGGCCGCGCGCTTCTATAAGACGCGCAGCCTGGCCGTGCAGGAAATCGGCAAGGGCCGGGTATTGGTGAACGACCAGCCCGCCAAGCCCGCGCGCGAGGTCGCCCCCGGCGACCTGGTCACGGTGCGCAAGGAAGACCCGGCGCTGCACGTGCGGGTGATGGGCGTCAGCGGCGTGCGCGGCCCAGCGCCTGTCGCACGCCAGCTCTACGAGGAAACGCCCGAAAGCGTGGCGGCGCGGGAGCGCGCAGCGGAAATGCGCCGCCTGGCGCCCGAGCCCGCGCTGGGCATAGAGGCCGGCCGGCCGACCAAGCGCGACCGGCGGCTGATAGACCAGATGCGCGGCAAGTAATCCGGCTGACGCAGGACCCGCGGCCGGCGGGGCGCGGCCGCATTCCCGGTTTGAGTTCCGCGCCGCTCAAGCGACGCCGTCCTCCAACACCGCCACCGTCTGCACATTGGTGTACTCCAGCAAGCCCTCCATCCCGTTCTCCACGCCCAGGCCGGACTGCTTACGGCCGCCAAACGGCACGTCCGGCGACATGGCGTGAATATGGTTGATCCACACCGTGCCTGTTTCCAGCCGCTGGGCGATGGAACGCGCCAGCGACAAGTCCTTCGACCACACCGACCCGCCCAGGCCGTAGTCGGTGTCGTTGGCGCGGCGGACGACCTCGTCTATGTCTCGATATTTCATCAAGGGCAGCACCGGACCGAAGGCCTCCTCTACCACGCTGCGCGCGTCGTCGGGCGGGTTGTCCAGGATAGCTACAGGTATGAAATAGCCCTTGCCCTGCGGGATGTCGCCGCCAGCCAGAAAGCGCACGCCGTTGCGGTGCGCATCGGCGATGAGATCCTTGACCCGCTCGTATTGCGGGCGATTCTGGATCGGCCCCAGTCCGGTCCCCGGCAGCGCGCCATCGCCCACGACGACGCCGCGCGCGTATTCCGTCAGGGCGGAACCGAATTCGTCATAGATGGACTCATGCACATACAGCCGTTTAGTCGCCAGGCAGTACTGCGAAGAATTGTGGAACGCGCCCCAGAACAGCTTGGCGGCCGTCTCTCGCACGTCGACGTCCGGCAGCACGATCGCGGCGTCATTGCCACCCAGTTCCAGCGTAATGCGCTTGAGCCTTGCGGACGCGCTCTGCATGACGCGCCTGCCTGTCGCAGTCGAACCAGTGAAAGCGATCTTGTCGATATCCGGATGCTCAGTCAGCCAAGGCCCCAGGCGGTCGCCGCCGCAGACCACGTTCAGCACGCCTGGCGGCAACAGGTCACGGAACAGTTCGCCCATCTTGAGCGAGGTCAGCGGCGTGAATGGCGAGGGCTTCAACACGACCGTATTGCCCGCCAGCAAGGCCGGCGCAATCTTCCAGATGGCCAGCGTCATCGGAAAGTTCCATGGCGCTATCGCCGCCACCACGCCGATGGGCACGTGGCGGGTTTCGAACACATGCCCCGCCCCATCGTCAACGCGCCCGACCGGCAGATCGCGCGCGGCGGTCGCGCGCAACCAGGCCACGCCGCGTCCGACTTCGGCGCGGGCGTCAGCGTGGGGCTTGCCCTGCTCCCGCGTGAGCAGGCGCATGAAGCCCTCTGCTTGTTCCTCCAGTCTGTCGGCCATGGCAAGCAGCGCTGACTGGCGCCGTGCCATGGGCGTCTGGCTCCAGTGCGCAAACGCGCGCCTGGCGGCGGCGATGGCTTGATTCAACTGCGCCAGCGATGCATCGGGCACGGCGGTGATGCATTCCTCTGTCGCGGGATTGAGCACGTCGAAGGTTTGCGCGGAAGTTTCCGCACGGCCGTCCACCGTCATGGAATAGCCGGACTCCAGATTCAGCTGCATGGGTTCTATGCCTGTTTCGCGTTGGATTGATCGGGACGGAGGATCTGGCGGCCCACCACAAGGCCGGCCGCCAGATCGACGAGCGCGGCCTGAGCCTCCCGCAGGCAGCGACAACTTATCGGGATGGCACGGGGCTTGCGCTCCCGCACCAACGCCATGAGTTCCTTCAGTTCGTCCAGATTGCCGATGTAGGAACCTTCGATGCTGATGGCACGCATGGGCACCAGGGCCGGCGACAGCGGCAATTCACCGCCGAATAGTCCGATCAGGATCAGTTGCCCGCCCTTGGCCAACAGATCCATGCCCTGTTTCACCGTGCTCGCCGCTCCTACGCAATCGATCACCGCCCAGACCTCGCCCGCAGCACGTCGAACCTCGTCCATGGCGTTCTCGGCGCGCGCATCGACGGCAAGGCTGGCGCCGGCGGCCAGCACGGCGTCTCGGCGCGTGCCGTCGGGTTCCAGCACGATTACCTGCGGGCTCCCCAACGCGCGCAGCAGGGTGACGCACATGAGGCCCAGCCCCCCTGCGCCGATCACGACGACCGGCTCCGTCTCCAGCACCTCCGGCGCGATCTTGCGGATGGCGCTATAGGACGTCAGGCCCGAGCATGCGTAGGGCGCGGCCTGCTCGGGTAGCAGGTCGCCGATCCCGATGAGGTAGCGCGCATCCGGCACCAGAATGTGGTCGCTGTAGCCGCCTGGCCGGAAGATTCCCAGAAAGCGCGGTGAAGCGCACAGGTTCTCGCGTCCGCGCCGGCAGACCTTGCAATCGCCGCAACCGATCCACGGGTACACCAGAAAGCGCTGCCCCACGGCCACCCCATTGGCGATCGGCCCGGCGGCAACCACCGCTCCCACCGTCTCGTGCCCCAGTGTCAGGGGCAGCGCGACGCCGCGCTGCCCCATGCGCAGACGCTTGTCGCCGCCCAGGTCGTAATAGCCTTCCCACGTATGCAGGTCGGTGTGGCAAACGCCGGCGGCGAGCACCTTCAGCAGCACTTCCGCGCCCTGCGGCACGGGCGCCGCCCGCTCAGTCGGGACCAGGGGCTGACCGAATTCAGTTACGCAGTAACTGATCATCGCGCCGCCTGCTTGATCAACGGGCAGCCGCCCCGGTCTTCAGGCCGGAACGCAACATCGCCCGGGATGACCGCCACCTGCTTGTACAGGTCCCACTCGCTGCGGGATTCCTCCGGCTTCTTCACCTCGAACAGGTACATGTCGCGCACCACCCTCCCATCCGCGCGCAGCCTGCCGTTGCGTGTCATGAAATCGTTGATGGGCGTCTCCCGCATCTTGGCCATGACGGCGTCGGGGTCCTTGGTGCCGACTGCCTTGACGGCATTCAGGTAGTGCAGCACCGCGCCGTAGGTACCGGCCTGGGTCATGGTGGGCTTGCGCCCCACCTTGTCCTGGAAACGCTGCGACCAGGCGCGCGTGGCATCGTTCTGATCCCAGTAGAAAGCCTCGGTCAACAAAAGCCCCTGGCCCAGGGGCAGCCCGATGGACTTTACATCCGACAGGAACGCCAGCAGCGCCACCAGCTTCTGCTGGCCCCCCGGACGGCCGATGCCGAAGTCCGCCGCCTGCTTGATCGCGCTGATCACATCGTTGCCGCCCAGCGCCAGGCCGATGATGCCCGCCTTGGAACTCTGCGCTTGCAGCAGATAGGAGCTGAAGTCCGGCGTATTCAGCGGCGATCGGACAGCGCCCAGCACCTTGCCTCCGCTTTTCTCGATAACGGCGGAGGCGTCGGCCTTCAGCGCATAGCCGAAGGAGTAATCCGCGGTCATGAAGTACCATTCCTTGCCGCCCTGTGCCGAAACCGCAGCGCCCGTGCCGTTGGCCAGCGCATAGGTGTCGTAGGTCCAGTGGACCGTGTAGGGCGAGCATGCCTTGGCGGTCAATTCGGAAGTCGACGCGCTCGTAACCATGACGATCTTCTTCTTTTCGCGGCCCAGTTCGCTGATGGCCAAGGCCAACGCCGATGTCGGCAGGTCCGTGACCATGTCCACGCCATCCTGATCGAACCAGCGCCGTGCCGCCGCGCTGGCCACGTCTACCTTGTTCTGGCCGTCGGTAAACACCAGTTCGACCGGCTTGCCCAACACGCTGCCGCCAAAATCCTGCACGGCCATGCGGGCGGCCTCCACCAGGCCCTTGCCGCCTATGTCGGAATAGGCCGAACTCATGTCCGCCATGACGCCGATCTTCACAGGGCCGCCGGCTGTCTGCGCCTGCGCGCCTGCCGCGGCGATAGCAGCGCCTGCCAACGCGCACGCCATTTTCACGATTGCCATCGATATGTCTCCGTTATGGGTGAACGCCGTCTACGCGGCGACTGGCCTATTGCTCCGGCACGCGTCCTTTTGTATCGTAGGCACGCCCTTTTCAGCTTCGTCCAAAGCGACGATTTTTCATGTTGCTTGCGGGTTTCTCCCGAGACGGTGCGCAGTCGTTCCTCACCCAACAGGCAGATCATGCGCCCTATGTTTTCGCCCGGACGCGCGCTGGCCAGCGGCAAGCTTGGCGTCCCCGCCGCCCATGCCGACCATATCCTTCGTGAAGCGCTGTGCGCGCAAGTCTGCGCGCCCGGCAGTCCCAAGGTCGTTCTTGCGCGCGCCCCCGCGGGCTATGGCAAGACCACTTTCCTGACCCAGTGCCAGGCGCGCTTGAGCATGCAGTCGGTGCGTGGCGCCTGGCTGACGCTGGACCGGAGCGATAACGATCTGCCGCGCTTCCTGCAATGCCTGACCGGCGCGCTGGAGCCTCTGGCCACGCAGCCCGGAACGTTGGCGAACATGGAGGCCGACGATGCGCTGGCGCTCGCCCTCATCGAGGCAGTCGCTACCCAAGCAGGCCCCTTCGCGCTAGTGCTGGACGAATTCGAGGCCATCATCGCGCCAGGCGTGCTGGACTTCGTCCAGGACCTGATCAACCGCCTGCCGCCACAGGGCCGATTGCTGATCGGGTCGCGCCACGCCACCGGCCTGGAACTCGGCCGCCTGCGCGCCGAGGGCCAACTGCTCGAGATCGACGCCGCGCAACTCTGCTTCTCGCTGGACGAGACCTCGCGTTTTTTCGCACGGCGCAACCCCACGGTCACGCCCGCGGAAATCGGCCAGCTTCATCACAAGACCGAAGGCTGGATCGCCGCGCTGTGGCTGGCTTCAGCCTCCCTGGCCCGGCAGGACTCCCCCGCTGCATTCATCGAACGCTTCTCAGGCAGCGACCAGTCCGTCGCGGACTATCTGGCGCAGGATGTGCTCGCGGGACAGACGCCCGAGTTGCAGCGCTTCCTGCTGCACACCAGCATCCTGAAGCAGTTGAGTGCGCCGCTATGCCAGGCACTGTTGCCGGACCTGGATAGCGGCAGCATCCTGCGTGAACTCGAAGATGGGCAGATCCTGCTGTCGCGCTCCTCCGCGGACACGGCGCAGTATCGTTACCACAGCCTCTTTGCAGGCTTTCTGCAATCCCGGCTGCGCCAACAGGATCCAACGTTCATTCCCGCGCTGCATCTGGCGGCGTCCCGCTGGTACGCCGGACAGGGACGTCCCGTTCCCGCCATCGACCATGCAATCGAAGGCGGCGATTTCGAACATGCCCTGACCTTGTTGCTCGCGCATGCGGAGACGCTGCTGGCCGAAGGTCGCATGCGGCTGCTCTCTCGCTGGTTCGCCCAATTGCCACCGACCGTCCTGGCCCGCCGCCCGGCATTGCAGGCAGTGCAAGTGTGGGCCACCTGTTTCACCCGCGGCGCCAGCGAAGCTTCTCTGCAGATGGAGGAACTGAGGCTGGCCGGCAGCTCCGATCCCGACGTTCGCGCCCACGTGCAGGCCCTGCGGCCCTTGCTGCTATCCATGACCGACCGCCACGAAGAGGCGTACACCTTGGGCATGCCCGGCATCTCCGTGGCTGCGAACGCCTCAACCTTTGCGGCGACTGCCCTGGCCAACGCCCTGGCCAACGTCGCCGCCGTGCTTGGCCGCTACCACGAGGCGCAACTGCTGCTGGATGCCGCCCGCCGCGCGCAAAGCCTGGCCGCCAGTACCTTCAACCAGATGTACTCCGAAGCGGTGGAAGGCATCATCGACCTGCAGGAGGGCCGCATGCGCCAAGCCGGCGCGCGCTTCCGCATGGCCGTCCACGCCACCCGCAAGGGCGCGTACGGCCAGGCCAACGGCAATGCCTGGGCTGGCGTGCTGTACGCCGCCTGGGTCTACGAAACCGGCGACCTGGAGCAAGCCGCCCGGCTACTGCGCGTCTACGTGCCGCTGGGACGCGATACCGGACATCCGGACCACCTGATACTAGGCTACGTGATGCTGGCGCGCATCGCCTTCCTGGCAGGGGATATCGAGCAGACCTTTTATCTGCTCGGCGAGCTGGAATACCTCGGGCACCAGCGGCGCCTGCCCCGGATCGCCGGCAGCGCCCGCGTGGAACGCGCACGCGTGCTGGTGCTGCAAGGACATACACAGGCCGCGCGCGACGAACTGAGACGCGCCGAAGATGCGGAACTATGGACCCGCGTCGAGGCGCTGCGCTTACCTTCCAACGACTTGCTGTATCCGCGCCTGGGAATGCTGCGCGTGGAGGCCTATACGGGCGTGCCGCAGGATGCGCTGCGCCTACTGGATGCGGACATCGCGCGCGCCGAATCCGCTCGCCGTGTCCGACGCGCCTACAAGTTGCGGATTTTCCGCGCGGTTGCCCTAGCCCGCGCGGGCGAGGAAGCGCAGGCCCACCGGCAACTTGCAACACTGTTGGACACGGCGCAGGCCGAGGGCCTATGCCGCGTGCTGGCTGACGAGGGCATCGTTTTCCTCTCCCTGGTGCAGCGCTTTCTCGCCACGGCGGCCGGCGGCGCATGGCTGGATGGCAGCGCGTCGGCCCAAGCATGGTTCAGCCATTTCCAGCGCCATGCCGGGATGACCAGCGACTGCGGCCCAGCGGCTCAAGCCACTGAGCGCGGACCGGCCGAAGCCTTGACAGCCAAGGAACTGAACGTGCTGCGCCTGGTCGCGAATGGCCATTCCAACAACGCCATCGCCCAACGCCTGTTCGTATCCGAAAGCACAGTCCGTACCCATCTGCGCAATCTGAACGTGAAGCTATGCGCCGACAGCCGGACCCATGCCGTGGCCCTGGCGCGCGAGGCCGGCCTATTGTGACGTCCGCCCCCGCAACGCGCCGCGATTAAAATACAGCCTTTTGCGCGTGCCCATCATGAAAAGCAGTTCTACAGGCGGCCTGGTCTATTCCACCGACGGCGGCCGCATGTGTCCCGAATGCCGCAAGCCGCTGCCGCAGTGCCTGTGCAAGCAGGCCGCCCAGGCGGTTCCCGCCGGCGATGGCGTGGCGCGCGTATCGCGCGAAACCAAGGGCCGCGGCGGCAAGAGCGTCACCGTGGTCAAGGGCGTGGCGCTGGATGGCGCGGCGTTGAACGCGCTGGGCAAGCAGTTGCGCAACGCCTGCGGCTCGGGCGGAACGGTGAAGGACGGCGTGATCGAAATCCAGGGTGACCACTGCGAGCGCGTCATGGAAACCCTGCAAAAACAAGGCATCCGCGCCAAGCGCGCGGGCGGCTGACATCGACGGAGTACTAGCAATGACCGATCTGCAAACCAGCGATGTCGCCAGTTGGCACGCCCATGTGTATTTCGACGCCGCCAGCCGCGACGCGGCGCATGCGCTGCGCGAACGGATCACCGCGCGCTTTGCCGGCAAGATGGAAATGGGGCGTTTCCATGAGCGCCCCGTCGGCCCGCATCCCCAATGGAGTTACCAGATCGCCTTCACGCCGGAGCATTTCGCGGAGATCGCCACCTGGCTGACCCTGCATCACGGGGCGCTGGATGTCTTCATGCACCCCAACACCGGCGACTCGATCCGCGACCACCGCGACTGCGCCGTCTGGATCGGCCGCAGCTACACGCTGAATCTGCAGGCGCTGGGCGCCTGAACGGCTACAGCGCGCGGCCCACGATCAGCGAATCCAGCGCCATCATGGGATCGCCGCTCTTGCCTTCATACGGCAGGCGGCTGAGCACATAGCGCATCGCGTTGATCCGCGCGCGCTTCTTGCAATCGGACTTGACCACCACCCAGGGCGCGTCGGCCGTGTCGGTGTGCGCGAACATGGCTTCCTTGGCGCGGGTGTAGTCGTCCCACTTGTCCAGCGAGGCCAGGTCCACGGGGCTGAGCTTCCATTGCTTGAGCGGATGCACCTTGCGCTGCAGGAAGCGGCGGCGCTGTTCTTCCTGGCTGACCGAGAACCAGAACTTGATCAGGTGGATGCCGCTGCTGACCAGATGGCGCTCAAAATCCGGCACCTGGCGCAGGAAGTCCAGGTATTCGTTCTGGGTGCAGAAACCCATCACGCGTTCCACGCCGGCGCGGTTGTACCAGGAGCGGTCGAACATGACGATCTCGCCCGCGGTGGGCAGGTGCTGCACGTAGCGCTGGAAGTACCACTGGCCCTTTTCCGTGTCGGACGGCTTCTCCAGGGCGACCACGCGCGCGCCGCGCGGATTCAGGTGTTCCATCATGCGCTTGATGGTGCCGCCCTTGCCCGCGGCGTCGCGGCCTTCGAACAGGATCACGACGCGCTGGCCGGTGGCCTTGACCCAGGCCTGCAGCTTCAGCAGTTCGACCTGCAGGCTGTATTTCTGCTTTTCGTAGTTACGGCGCAGCATGCGGTGGCGATAGGGATAGACGCCTTCGCGCCAGTCCGCGGCCAGCTCGTCGTCGGGGTTGCGGCGCACGCGCGGCGCCGCCGAATTGGCTTCCACCAGCGCGCGGTGCACGGCCTGCGCATCGTCCGGCGACAGCTCCTCGATGACCGAGCGCAGCGCCTCTCGGGAATGGGCCGGCGCGCTGACGTTGTAGCGGCGGGCAATATCGGCCAGGACCGCCACGGTCTCCTGGCGCGCCGCATTCTGACGGGCGACGACACGCTTGCGCACATTGAGAGCCGGCTCGGCGGCGGCTGCCGCGGATATGGGATCAACAACCGCGGGGGCCTTGGCCGCGCGCGGTTTACGGCTGGTGGTCACAGGCGTGACCACCGTCTTGACCACCGTCTTGGCGACCGGTTTGGTGGACGCGCCGGCAGTGCGCCTGGCGGCGCGCTTGCGCGGCGCCTCGGCGATGGCTTGTCCGGTGGCTGGGGTGGTCTTGTCTGTCATCGATCCTGTCCTCGCTACGCTGATCGTCCTGTCCGCGGCTGCCGGGCTTGCGCCTGCGGCCTTGGTCGGGAAAAGCGCAAACGCTACCCCGAGCCCTGCCCTGCGGACTTGACCTCGATCAAAGGTTGTAACACTTTTGCAGCGAAGAAGGCCGCTACACTGGCCCACCTTCATCCGCTTCCCGCGCCATGTGGTCATTCATCAAACGGCTGCTTGCCGGTCCGACACCGCCCGAAAATCCCCTGAGCGAGACCGTATGCTTCGACGAAGCCGGCTTCACGCGCAGCAGTGAGCTGGCGCGCGCCCTGGGCCAGCAGGAGTTCTGGCCCTGGAGCGACATCCAGGAATTCGGATTCCGCTACACGCAGGCCATCTACCCCGATCCCTGGTCGGGCGACTACATGGAGGGCCTGTGGTTCCTGCGCGTGCCCAGCGACGGCGGCGGGCTGATGGCCATGGAGCTCGACGAGGCAACGCTGGACGTCGAACGCCTGCCTCCCGCCCTGCTGCACAACATGCCCGGACTGGACATGGGCGCGCTGCGCGCGGGGCTGGCAGCCGCCGCGCGCGGACCGCGCAACTTCGAGTGCGCGGGAGAATGGGTAGCCTGGCGGCGCGGCACAACCACGTCCCCCGCGGCCGCTACAGCCGGTCCAGGCCCTGCCTGAGATCGGACAGAATGTCTTCAGGCGTCTCCAGGCCCACCGACAGGCGCAGCAAGCCCTCGGACAATCCATAGCGTTCGCGGTCCTCGGCCGTGTAACTGGCGTGCGTCATCGACGCGGGATGCTGGATCAGGGTTTCAGGATCGCCCAGGCTGACTGCGATGCGCGCCAGCTTCAGACTATTGAGCAGCTTGCGGCCAGCGGTCAATCCGCCCTTCAACTCGAACGCGACCAGGCCGCCGCCCGCCGATTGCTGGCGGCGCGCGATCTCGGCCCCCGCGGTATCGGCCAAGCCGGGATAGAACACGTCCGCCACCGCCGCATGCTCGCGCAGCAGCTTGGCCACCCGCAAGGCGGATTCGCTATGGCGCGCCACGCGCAATTCCAGCGTCTTGATGCCGCGCAGCACCAGGAAAGCCGTGAAAGGCGACAAGGTGGCGCCGGTGAAGTAGCGCAACCCCTGCAACCGGATCGCGTCAATGTGCTCCTTGCGGCCCAGCACCGCGCCGGCCAGCAGGTCCCCGTGGCCGCCCAGGTACTTGGTGGCCGAATGCAGCACGATGTCCGCACCATGCTCCAGCGGCCGCTGCAGCACCGGCGTGGCGAAGGTGTTGTCGACGATGGTCAGCACACCCTTGCCGCGGGCGATGGCGGACACCGCCGCGATATCCACCAGACGCAGATTCGGATTGGCGGGCGTTTCAAAGTAGACGGCACGCGTCTTGGGGCCGAGGGCCGCGGCCACGGTCTCGGGACGGGTGAAGTCGGCGAACACCGCGCGCACGCCAAACCGCGCCAGGCCCTGCGTGAACAGGGTGAAGGCCGTGCCGTACACGATCTGGTCCACCACGATCTCGTCGCCGCTTTGCAGGAGCGAGAACAGGGTGGCCGAAATCGCCGCCATGCCGGAAGCGGTCACAACGCCCGCTTCGGCGCCCTCCAGCGACGCCAGCCGCTCTTCCAGCAACGCCTGCGTCGGATTGCGGGTGCGGCCGTAGACGTAGCCCTGCTTCTCGCCCAGGCGGATCTGGTCGAAGGTCTCGATGCTGTCCTGGGTGTAGGTGGAGGTCAGGTAGAGAGGCGGCGCCAGCGCGCCCTGCTCGTCCAGCGGGTCGTAGCCCAGGTGGATGGCGCGCGTGGCGAAGCCGTGTTGCGTGGACTCGGTCATGTCAGTGTTCCTGTGTTTTCAAATATGGCCGGAGCATCGGGCTGCGGCACAGAGTCAGCGTTTGTGGTCGGCACGGCGCGACAGCCATTCGCCGGTGAATTGCACAATGGAAACCAGCGCGATCAGGATCACGATCACCTCGAACATGACGCGGGTCTCGTAACGTTCGTAGCCGTAGCGGATCGCCAAGTCGCCCAGGCCGCCGGCGCCGACCGCGCCGGCCATGGCCGAAGCGTTGATCATGGCAATGACGCTGACCGTCATGCCGCCGATGATGCCCGGCAGGGCTTCCGACAACAGCACGTGGCGCACGATGTGCCAGCGGCGGCAGCCCATGGCGCGCGCTGCCTCCACCAGGCCGTGGTCCACGTCGTTCAGGCTGACCTGGGCAATGCGCGCGAAGAACGGCACCAGATTGGCCGACAGCGGCACGATGGCGGCCCAGGTGCCCAGCGTGGTGCCCACCAGGAAGCGCGTGAACGGCAGCATCGCCACCAGCAGGATGATGAAGGGGATGGCGCGGAAGGTATTCACCGTCACCGACAGGACCTTGTTGAAGCGCGGCCTGGGATACAGGTTGCCGGGCGCGGTGACGGTCAGCACCACGGCCAGCGCCAGGCCCAGAACGATGGCGATGACAGCGGATACGCCCACCATGGCCAGGGTCTGCAGAAAGGCCTGCAGGTATTTATCAAGCATCGGCAGCGACATAACCCAGCACCTTGATCTGATCGGCCACCAGCGCGGCGCGCGTGGCCTCTTCCTGTAATGCGCCCGCGGGCACGGAAACCAGCAGACTGCCTTGGGCGTGGCCGCGCAGACGGTCCAGGCCGCCATGCAGCAGCGTCGCGCCGGGGCCGAGCGCCGCCAGCGCCTGCAAGGACACGCCCTGCGGGCGCCCCTGCCCTGTAAAGCGCAGCCGCAGCACCGCCACGCCCGCCCGGCCTTGCAGGTCGGGCACCAGCCTGCCCGCCAGGTCGGCCGGCAGGTCGTGCTGCAAAGGCCGCAGCAAGGCCCGCGTGGCAGCGGCCTGGGGGTTGCCGAACACGCGCCAGACCTCGCCTTCCTCGACCTTGCGGCCGCCGTCCAGCACCAGCACCTTGTGGCAGACCTCGCGGATCACCGCCATGTCGTGCGTGATCAGCACCACCGTCAGGCCCAGTTTGCGGTTGATGTCCAGCAGCAAGGCCAGGATCGACTGCGTGGTCTCGGGGTCCAGCGCCGACGTGGCTTCGTCGCACAGCAGGATCTCCGGCTGATGCACCAGCGCGCGTGCGATGCCGACGCGCTGCTTCTGGCCGCCGGACAGCTTTGCCGGATAGGCGTCGGCCTTGTCGCGCAGCCCCACCAGCTCCAGCAGTTCTTCCACCCGCGCCCGCGCGGCCGCGGGCTTCACGCCTGCCACGCGCAAGGGCAAGGCCACGTTCTCGGCCACCGTCTTGGCCGACAGCAGGTTGAAGTGCTGGAAGATCATGCCGATGCGGCGGCGCAGGCCCACCAGCGCATGCTCATCCAGGCCGCCCACATTGACGCCGTCCACCAGCACGCGGCCGGCGCTGGGCCGCTCCAGCATGTTGATGGAACGCAGCAGCGTGGACTTGCCCGCGCCGCTGCGTCCGATGATGCCGAACACCTCGCCGCGGGCGATGGAGAACGACACGTCGGACAAAGCGGCCACCGGCCCCTGCGCGCCCTCGTAGCGCTTCTGCAAGCCTTCGAAGACGATGTGCGCGTCAACCGACGGCGTTTGCGGCGCGGCGTCGGCCAGCCCGCTCACGGAAAATTCGTATTGCATCATTGCCCGCTTCCAGTCTCAGAAAACCGGAATGACCGAACCTTCGTACTTGCTCAGAATGAACTGGCGCACCTCTTCGGAGTGGTAGGCCTTGACCAGTTCGGGCACCCAGGGCGCGTTCTTGTCCTGTTCGCGCACCGCAATGATGTTCACGTAGGGATTGTTTTCCTTCTTTTCCACCGCGATGCCATCGCGCGTGGCGATCAGCCCGGCCTGATAGGCGAAGCTGTTGACGATGGCCGCGGTGTCCACGTCCGGCAGCGAGCGCGCCAGCACCACGGAGGCGCTTTCCACGAAGTTGAGCTTCCTGGGATTGGAGGTCACGTCTGCCAACGTCACCGTGCCAGTGGCAGGATCGAATCCGTCCTTCAGCGTGATCAAGCCCTGGTCGCGCAGGATGACCAGCGCGCGCGTCTGGTTGCTGGGATCATTGGGGATGCCGACGCGGGCGCCCTCGGGCAGGTCCTTCAGCGACTTGTACTTCTTGGAGTAGAACGCGATGGGCGAGATCAGCGTGTTGGCCACGGACACGAGCTTGTAGCCCCGCTGCTTGATCTGGTCGTTCAGGAAAGGAATGTGCTGGAAGGCGTTGGCATTGAGGTCGCCGTTGTTGAGCGCCTCGTTGGGGCTGGCGGTGCCGGTGATGATGACGGGCTCCACCGCCAGGCCATTCTTCTTGGCGACCTGCGCCACCACCTCCCAGATCTGCTCGTCGACGCCGCCGCGCACTCCCACCTTGAGGGGCTTGGGATCGGCCGAAAACGCCGGGCCATGGAACATTGCCGCCGAAGCCAGCACCGCGCCCAGCAGGCGCTTGAAGAAACGGGAAGTCATATTGGAATCGCCTCTCAGGCTATGCGGTTATGAGAGAAACGATTCTAGGGAGGGGGACGGACCGCGCGAACGAATAGTTCGTTGAGTCCTTATTACAGGGGCGTTTGGTTATGGCGGCTGGGCATATGGTCCCGGCACATGTCCGGCCGCGCGGATCAGAAAGGCTTGACGACCACCAGCGTCACGATGACCGCGGAAGCAATGACGGTGAACGGCGCGTACAGGTCCACCAGCGGCGGGCGCTTGGCGCTGCCGTTGGCCATGCGACGCAACGCCGCGCTCTGGATGCCGAGCAGCGCCGACAGCGCCAGCGCGAAGGCCACCTTGACCCAGATCCAGGTCATGGCAAACCAGCCGAAGGTCATGGCCAGGTGCAGGCCGACCAGCCAGGTCAACACCATGGCCGGCGTGGTCACGTACAGCGTCCAGCGGCGCAAGGCGCCCAGCATCTTGCGTTCTTTCGGCGCTTCTTCACTGTCCTGCGGTTGCGAGGACAGCAGGAAGAGCGACACGAACAGCGATCCGCCCAGCCAGGCGACCACGGCCGCGACGTGGAGCATTTTCAGGAGTTGATAGGTCATGATGCCCGGCATTATCGCCGGATTGCGGACCGCGCCGTGTATCGGCGCGGCGCATCTGTTTGCGCTACGGCAAGCCGGCGCGGCGGCGCGGCCCTACTTGACCGCCTCCGGGCTGGCCGGAGCCGTGGGCGCGGGCGTTGGTGTTGCTGCGGGCGCGTTGGACGCAGGCGCGGCAGATGCGGGCGCAGGCGCGGCGGACGGAGCCGTCGTCGACGCAGGCGCAGCGCTCGCAGGCGTAGCGGACACGGGCGCGGCCGGCGAACTGGCGCCGCCCGCCGCTGGCGCGTTCGGAGATTCACCGGCGCCATTGGCCGCCGCCGGATTCAGCGTGTCAGCCGGTTTGTCGGGCGATTCCGCCGGCTCGGCCGGCGCGATCTTGGGCTGCGGCTTTGCCCGGCCGGCCGCGGGCGCGGGCGGCGCGGCGGCAGCCTGCGCATCCGGCAGGAAACGCTGCAATAGCTGGAAAAACCCTTCATAGAACTTGGGCCGCGCAACCGTCTGGCTGCCCGTCTTCACCAGCGAGTCGTCGCTCGAGCCGAACGGCATGGACACCTGGCCCAACACGCTTACGCCCACGCTGGCCGAGCTGTTGGTGCGCTTGATCGAGTAGCGGTCCTGCACCGCGTTGGCGAACACCGTGGCGCGCTCGTTCGCGCCGCCGTCGGAGGCGCATTCGATATTGAAGGCGATCTGCGTGTGCTGTCCGCTTTCGTCCTGGAAATTCTTGTGTCCCGTGACCCGCGAGCCCTCGAACTTGTCGATGTTGTAGCCCTGGCTCAACAAGGCGCGGCGGCCGGCATCGCAGGCCGCGACGTTACTCGCGGCGACGGTGCGCGAGTAGGTGTTGTTCTGGGTGAAATCTTCTTTTTCGAACTCTGGCTTGGGGGATGAGCACCCTGCCAGGACGCCCGTCAGGACAAGCAAGGGGACCAGCAATGGACGGCGGTAAACAGGGAGCATGAATTGGGGTCCGGCATGGGACGGCGTGGGGCGCGGCCAGCCAGCATGGCGGCCCGCCCACTGCGCCAGGCACGGAACAGTGATGCGTAAAGCGTTCGTTATAGCGCATCCCCGGCACCAATTCTTTTACCAGGGATGTGTAGTTCAACGCAGAGGTAACAGGATTCAAAAAAGGGCCGCATCGTGGCCCCGGCAGCCCCTGGGCGCCCCTTTCAGGACGACACGCGCGCGGGCTCCAGCGGCCGGAGCTCCTGCGTTTCCAGGTTCAGGCTGCGCCGGTAATGCTTGCAGCCCGCCGCCAGCAAGGCGATGCACAGCACCGTCGCCACGCCGACCAGGACGGACATGGATTGCCCAACCGCCGCCGGGTTCTTGAACAGCCGGTCGGTCAACATGGCTACGGCAGTAGTACCCAGCCCCAGCCCGATCAGGTTCGAGATCAGCAGGAACAGCGCCGACACCTGCGCGCGCAGTTGATTGGGCGGCAGTATCTGCATCGCGGCCGTCGAGGTCGGCATGGGAAACGACGCAAAGAACATGGCGGGCAGCAACAGCCCCACCGACAGCCACAGGGAATCCACCTGGGTGAAGATCACCGCCGGCACCGCCATGCCCGCCGCGCCGATCACCCCGGCGCGCAGCGGTGCATCGCTGTAGCCCCGCCGGGCCAGCCAGTCCATCAGCCAGCCGCCGCAGAACACGCCTGCGGTATTGGCGACCAGCACCACCACGCCCAGCATGTAGCCGGCATCCACCGGCGACATGCCGAACTTGCGCATGTAGAACGCCGGCGTCCAGCCCAGCAGCGCAAACAGCGCCATCGCATAGAACGAGAAGCCCAGGTAGTGGCAGAAAAAGGTGCGGCGGTGGCGGCCGAGGAAGCGAAAAGTGTCCTTCATGGCGGGCTTCTGGGCCTGCCCCGATGCATTGCGCCGCAGGCCCAACCGCTGCGGATCGCGTACCGTCAGCAGAATCAGCAGCGCGATCAGCAGGCCCGGCAGCCCCACGATGAAGAAGGTCACCTGCCACGGGCGCATCGCGCCTACCCAGGGCAAGGTGACCGTGTCCACGCTCTTGAGCAGATCGATGACGTAGCCGCCGATCAGAAAAGCCATGCCGCCGCCGATGAACGAGCCGATCGAATAGACCCCGACGGCACGCCCCAGTTTTTCACGCGGAAACATGTCGCTGAGCATGGAGTACGTGGCGGGCGACAGCGCCGCCTCCCCCACGCCCACGCCGATGCGCGCGAGGAACATCTGCGCGAAATTGCGCGACAGGCCACAAACCGCCGTCGCCAGGCTCCAGAACGCGACGCCAATGGCGATGATCTTGGGGCGCGAATAGCGATCCGCCAGCAGCGCGATGGGGATGCCCATGAAGGCATAGAACAGCGAGAACGCCAGCCCGTGCAGCAAGCTGAATTGCGTATCGGACAGTTGCAGATCGTGCTTGATGGGCTCGATCATCAGCGCCAGGATCTGCCTGTCGACGAAGGAAAATATGTACGCTAGCATGCATATCACCACGACGTACCACTCGTAGGCGTAGCTGGGTTTTGATCCGTGCCGCGGGCTGCCGTCAGTCATGGTTTGTTTCCCTTGTATGGTGGTGAGATCTGCCCATCGCCCAACGGGCGAGGTTGCGCCTCACTTGCTTGCAGGCCCATCTTTTGTAGGTCTTTGCGCGGCCAGCCTCTGTACGCCTGACGCAATGACTGTTCCCGCCGCGCAGGAAAGCATGTTCAACGACACCAATCCGCTGGACCGCCATTGCTTGCTGGACTCGGGCAACATCGCCGAGATCAAGGATCAGGTCAGCCAGCACCTATGGTCGCACCGCATGTGCGTGCCCCCGGGAAAACCCCTGCAGTCGCGGCTGTATGGCGTGTTCTTCGGCAACGCCGCGCTGTTCGATCTGCATTACGGCGCCGAGGTCGAGATCGACGCCGGCGACATCGCCAGCTACTACCTGATCCGCATCACGCTGCAAGGGTCCGGACTGATCACGCTGGGCAAGCGCAGCGCCTCCATGAACGCGGGCAGCCTGACCATCTCCTCGCCGTCCGAACGCAGCGTGATCCGCATCGGCCGCGACTGCCGCAACCTGATCCTGCGCATCGAACGCGAGGCGCTGGAGCGCCAGCTGCAACGGCTGCTCGAGCGCCCCCTCAAACAGGCGCTGGTGTTCGACCTGCAAATTGAAGCCGACGCGCCCGGGCCGGTGGCGGTGCGTGAAACGCTGGACTATCTATGCCGGCTGTACCGCCATCCCGCCATCGAAGGCGTCACGCAGACCCTGGCCGCCGGTTTCTCGGACTACCTGCTGACGCTGCTGCTGACCCAGCTGCCGCATAACTATTCCACAACCTTGCAGGCGGATCGCCGCCAGCCGCTGCCCCTGCACGTGCGCCGGGCGCGCGACTACATAGAAAGCCATCCGGACGAACCTCTTTCGCTATCGGACCTGGCGGCGCACTGCGGCGTATCCGTGCGCACGCTGCAAAACGGCTTCGCGCAGTTCCTGAAGCAAAGCCCCAGCGACTACGTGCGCAACCAACGGCTGGTCTTGGTGCATGCCGCGCTGGAGCAAGCCAGCGAAGGCGACAGCGTCACCGACATCCTGCTGCGGCACGGCATCGCCAGCTTCGGGCATTTCGCCACGCATTACCGCAAGCGCTACGGCTGCCTGCCATCGGATACCCTGCGCCGCAATAGGCACTAGGCGCCGCCCGGCGGCGCTGGATTCGCTTGCCGGATCGGAACGCCGCTTGCGCGTTCGGCGCAGCCCCGCCCGCAAGCCGCCGCTAGGATCGAGACTCCATCAGACGGAGCTTGTCCATGAGAATCAGCGTCATAGGCGGCGGCCACGGCTGCTACGCGGCAGCGGCCGACCTGTTTGAAAAAGGCCATCAGGTGCGCTGGTGGCGCCGGGACTGGGCTGCATTCCAGGGATTGCGGGACGCAGGCGCGCTGACCGTCACCGACTATCGCGGCAGCCGCCAGATCCCGCTGGGCGATGGCCCCCAACAATTGCAGCTGGTGCGCGACCTGGCCGCGGCCGTGGGCGATGCGGAACTGCTGGTCATTCCCCTGCCGTCGACCACGCACGAAGCCCTGGCGCAGGAAATGGCTCCCCTGCTGCGCGACGGCCAGGTCGTGTTCCTGCCGCCTGGCACCTTCGGCAGCTACGTCTTCGCCCGCGCCATGAAAGACGCCGGCAATCCGGCGGATACCGCCTTTGCCGAGACCGGCACCCTGCCCTACCTGGCGCGCAAGCACGGCGAAAAGGTCGTGATCAGCGGCTACGCCACCCGCCTGCCCACCGGCGTCTTTCCGCGCCGCCTGTCCGAGCACGCGCTGGCCGTGGTCCAGCGCGCCTACGCCAGCATCGAACCGATAGAGGACGGGCTCTCCGGCGCGCTGATGAATGCCGGTCCCGTCATCCACCCGCCGCTCATCATGATGAACGCGGGTCCGCTGGAACACTTCGACAAATGGGACATCCACAATGAAGGCACGCAGCCTGCAATACGGCGCGTGACCGACGCGCTGGACGCGGAACGCATCGCCATCCGCGTGGCCTTGGGCTATGCCGCGCCGCACTTTCCGCTGGCCGACCACTACGCTGCCACAGGCGACGAATGGATGTACGGCCGTGGCGCCCACGGCAGGCTCACCGACAGCGGCGACTGGCGCGAGGACATAGACCTGCACACCCACCGCTACATGCTCGAGGACACGCGGCTCGGTCTGTCGTTCCTGGTGTCCGCCGGCCGCTGGGCGGGCGTGCCCACGCCGGTGGCCCAAGGCCTGCTGAGCCTGGCCAGCGCGGTGACCGGCCGCGACCTCTACGCCGAAGGGCGCACGCTGGAGCGCCTGGGCCTGGACCGCCTGTCGCGCGACGAGATGCGCAAGCTGTTGACCGAAGGCTGCTAAGACGAGGATGCATGCCATGAACGAGAAACTGTGCGTGGCCGGCGCCGGCCGCATGGGCGTGGGCATCACGCTGTCATACATACACGCGGGGCTGGACGTCACGCTGATAGACATCAAGCCGCGCACGCCCGCGGAGCAATCCGCATACTTTTCCCGAGTGCGGGATGAGCTGCGCCGCGAACTGGGCATCCTGGCGCAGCTGGGCTTGCTGGATGCGTCGCAAGCGGACATCGCGCTGGCGCGCGTCCGCCTGCGCACGCGCCAGGACTCGGCAGAAGACTTGCGGCAAGCGCGCGTGGTGTTCGAAGCCGTACCCGAACGCCTGGACGCCAAGCGCGATGCTTTTCTCTGGCTGGGCGCTGCCTGCGCGCCGGACAGCGTCATCGCTTCCACCACGTCCACTTTTCTCGTCACCGAACTGGCGGAACTGGTGGAAAGTCCGCAGCGCTTCCTGAACGCACACTGGCTCAATCCCGCGTACCTGATACCGCTGGTGGAAGTCAGCCGCGGCCCCCAAACCAGCGAGGCCGCGACGCAGGGCCTGCTGCAAGTGCTGCGCCTGGCAGGCAAGAAGCCGGTGCAATGCGCGCCCGCCGCCGGCTACATCGTGCCCCGCATCCAGGCCCTGGCCATGAATGAAGCCGCCCGCATGGTGGAGGAAGGGGTGGCCAGCGCCGAAGACATCGACACCGCCGTGCGCCTGGGCTTCGGCCTGCGCTTTTCGGTGCTGGGCCTGCTGGAATTCATCGATTGGGGCGGCGGCGATATCCTCTACTACGCCTCGCGCTACCTGTCCGATGCCATCGATCCGCGCTTCGCCTCGCCCGCCGTCATCGCCCGCAACATGGAGCAAGGGCGCAACGGACTACGCGACGGCCAGGGCTTCTATGACTATGCCGGCATGGACGTGAACGCCTACAAGATGGAGCGGCTGGCGCAGCTGTGCAAGCGGCTGGAGGTGATGGATATGCTGCCCCGCTTCGACGCGGCGCGGCAGCCACCCGTGCGCTAGTCCATAGGCCGGCGCGCCTACTTATCCAGTTCGCCCAGGATCTTGTAGGCCAGCCGCACCCGGGCCTCGTTCGGATAGTTCCGGTTGGCCAGTATCACGATGCCCAGCTGCTTCGACGGCACAAACGCCACGTAGCCGCCGAAGCCGTTGGTCGAACCCGTCTTGTTGATCCACACGGCATCCTGCGGCGGCAGCGGCGGGTTCAGCGCGGTCACGGCCTGGCTCTGGCTGTTGTAGTTGCCGGCATTGGCCGTCAATAACGCGTCCAGCGCCACGGGATAGCGCAACTGCTCCCAGACCAGATCCTGGGTCATGTCGCCCAGCTGGTAATAGCCGACGTGCGTCTGCGCGATCGCGTTGCGGAGTTCGGCATCGGCCACATTCAGGCCCAAGTTCGCGTCGACGAAGCGGATCAGGTCGCGCGCGCTGGTCTTCACGCCGTAGGCTTCGTCCGCCAGCACGCCAGGATTCACCCGCACAGGAGCGTCCTGCTTGTTGTAGCCCTGCGCGTAGTCCGCCAGCCTCGCGCGCGGCACGTCGATATAGGTGCTGGTCAGGCCCAGCTTGGGAAACAGGTCCCGCTCCATGGCCGTCTTGAACGGCCGGTTCAGGCTCTTGGCGGCGATCACGCCCAGCATGCCGATGCTGGGA
The DNA here is from genome assembly GCF_059760445.1 of Achromobacter sp. D7-1. Lineage (NCBI taxonomy): Bacteria > Pseudomonadati > Pseudomonadota > Betaproteobacteria > Burkholderiales > Alcaligenaceae > Achromobacter > Achromobacter sp. D7-1. The sequence continues at coordinate 78,117 of NZ_JCBAMT010000004.1, forward strand.
TTGGCGTAGGTGCGATACGTGCCGGCGGCATGCTCGGGCTTCCAGGCCTTGAGATAGGCCATCAACTGCGCCTGGTCCCGCACCGTGCCGGGCACCTGCAGGGGAAAACCGCCCGTGGTGTGCGTCCCCAGGTTGATCAGGCTGAGCTTGGCGAAGTTGCTGCCGGCCAGCTCGGGCAGGTATTTGGCCGGGCTGTCGCTCAAGGCGAGACGGCCGCGCGCCTGCGCGTAGCCGGCCAAGGTCGCCGTGTAGGTCTTGCTGATGGACCCGACTTCGTAAAGCGTATCGCTGCCGGCCGGCTTGCCCGTTTCCTTGGACGCCACGCCGTAGTTGTAGAAGCGCTGCGTCCCGTTCTGGGTAATAGCGATCGACAGGCCGGCGATGCCGTGTTCACGCATGACGGCCTGCGCCGCTTCGTCGACCTTGCGGTCCACCTTGGCCTGGCCGGCATGCGCCACGGCGCAGCCGCCGGCCACAAGCGCAAACAATCCCGTGCGCAACATTCCGTTCAAGCGCATTCTCGTCATCCCATGTGGTGTTGAATTTCCGCCGCACCTTAGGCTGGCGGCGCGCATGCATCGTAACGCGACGGGACGATTCATTGGTATTAACCCTTGGTCTCATTCCTGTGGATTTTGGCTATCCTCGCCTCGTCGATCCAAAACCCCGCAGAAGAGACCTGCCCCCCGCGGCAGGCGCCGACGGAGCAACCGCCCCGGAAACTCTCAGGCAAACAGGACTGCGCGGTCTAGACAATCTGGAGAGAGGCGCCAAGCGCGCCCACCGAAGGGGAACCCGCCGCCTGCGCCGCGGGTGAAGCTCTCAGGTACAGAGACAGATGGGGTGCTGCGGCCGGATGGCCGCGGCCACCCAATCTGGAGCCATCATGCCCCGCATCGCCATCATTGGCGCCGGTATCACCGGCGTCACGTCCGCCTATGCCCTGAGCAAACTGGGATACGACGTCACCGTCTACGACCGCCAGCGCTACCCCGCCATGGAAACTTCCTACGCCAACGGCGGCCAGTTGTCGGCCAGCAACGCCGAGGTCTGGAACAGTACCGCGACCATCATCAAGGGCCTGCGCTGGCTCGGACGCCACAACGCCCCGCTGCTGCTCAATCCCCGCTTCAGCTGGCACAAGTATTCCTGGCTGGCGCAGTTCATCGGGCAGATCCGCAACTACCGCAAGAACACCATCGAGACCACCCGCCTCGCCATCGCCGCGCGCCAGCATCTGTACGCCATGGCTGAAGAGGAAGGGATAGATTTCGACCTGGAGCGCCGCGGCATCCTGCACATCTACCACGACGCCGCCAGCTTCGAGACCGCGCGCCACGCCAATGCCCTGCTGCAGGAAGGCGGGCTGGAGCGCTACGCGGTGTCGCCCCAGGAAGCGCGCGACATCGAACCCAAGTTGCAAACCTCCTGCTACGGCGGCTTCTACACGCCCTCGGATGCCACCGGCGACATCCACAAGTTCACAAGCGGCCTGGCCCGCGCCTGCGAGCGCCGCGGCGTGCGCTTCGCGCAGGATGCCGACATCCGCAATATCAGCCTGGACGGCGCGCCCTACGTGCTCGACGTCGCGCGCGAAGGCGGCGCGCGGCGCGAACAGCATGAAGCCGACGCCATCGTCGTCTGCGCCGGCGCCGTCAGCCGTCAGTTCGCCAGGCAGCTGGGCGACAGGCTCAACATCTATCCGGTCAAGGGCTACTCCATCAGCGTGCACCTGGACGACGCCGCCAGCCAGGCCGCCGCGCCGCAGGTCAGCCTGCTGGACGAAGCCGCCAAGATCGTCACCAGCCGCCTCGGCGACCGCTTCCGCGTGGCCGGTACGGCGGAGTTCAACGGCTTCAACATGGACATCCGCGCCGAACGCGTGCAGCCGCTGGTGGACTGGACCCGCAAGCACTTCCCCGGCATCCGCACCTCGCGCGTGGTGCCCTGGTGCGGATTGCGCCCGATGACGCCCAGCATGATGCCCCGCGTCGGCCCCGGCAAGCGGCCGGGCGTGTTCTACAACACGGGGCATGGGCATCTGGGCTGGACGCTGTCGGCGGCAACGGCGCAGATGCTGGCGGCGAGCGTGAGGATGCGACTGGGCGAGGCTTGATCTGATGGAGGGGGACTGAATTCAGACTATAATCGGTCTTACTGACATATCCACTCGGAGATCAGTCCCCCATGAAATACTCGACTCAAGTCAAACCGATTTCCTATCTCAAAAGCCATGCGGCGGAAATCGTCACAACTCTCTCGCAAACTCGCGAGCCCATGCTCATCACGCAGAACGGCGAGGCCAAGCTGGTTGTCATGGATGTTGAAAGCTATGAAGAACAGGAACAGGCCATGGCCTTGCTCCAGTTGCTCGCGCATGGCCGCAAGGAGATAGAGGAAGGCCGGATCACGCCTGCCGCAGATGTCTTTGCCCAGATCGAAGCGATGGACAAGGATGATGAAGAATGAGCCACAAGGTTGTCTTTCTTCAAACCGCAGTAGACGACCTTCATGAAATCCGGCGGTACATCCGCAAGCACTTCACGCAAACGACGTGGCTGAACGCCTATTCCAAAATCAAGAAGGCGATCCTGAAACTTGAGCAATTCCCGAATGCGGGACATGCGCTGCCGGAGCTTCCGGTCACGCATTTTATGGAAATCGTCGCCGTGAAGAATCGCGTGATCTACGAAGTCATTGGAGACCGGGTCTATATCCACATCATTTGTGATGCCCGCCAGGACTTCAAGACGAAATTGAGCAGACGGCCTGTGCGAATGCTCAGGCCGTAAAGGCAAAGCGCTTGGCTGGCGCGGCGCAGCACCTGCTGACCGGCGTACCGTGAACCCGACGCCGGCCGGCAACCCGCCTCAGGCGGCGCTGGCGGCGGTCGCCCGCTTTTGCCGCAGCAGGGACAGGGCCGTATCCTCGATCATGTCTTCCTGCCCGCCTATCATGCCGCGGCGCCCCATCTCGACCAGGATCTCGCGCGCCGGAACGCCGTACTTCTGTTCCGCCCGCTTGGCAAAGAGCAGGAACGAGCCATACACGCCGGCATAGCCCAGTGTCAATGCGTCGCGGTCGATGCGGATCGGGAAATCCATGATGGGGACCACCAGGTCTTCCGCCACGTCCTGGATCTTGAACACGTCGACGCCCGTCTGCGCACCCATCAGGTCCAGCACCGACACCAGCACTTCCAGAGGCGTGTTGCCCGCTCCCGCGCCCAGTCCGGCCGCGGCCGCATCGATGCGCCCCGCGCCGGCCTCGATGGCGGCGATGCTGTTGGCCACGCCCATGGCCAGGTTATGGTGGCCGTGGAACCCCAGTTCCGTCTCCGGCCGCAGCGCGCCGCGCACGGCTTCCAGGCGGGACTTGACCGTATGGGGCAACAGATGCCCGGCCGAATCCGTGATGTAGATGCAATTGGCGCCGTAGCCCTCCATCAGCTTGGCCTGCCGCACCAGCCCTTCCGGACTGTTCATGTGGCTCATCATCAGGAAGCCCACCGTGTCCATGCCCAGCTTGCGCGCCTCGGCGATATGCTGCTCGGCCGTGTCCGCCTCGGTGCAGTGCGTGGCCACCCGCAGGGTGTGCACGCCCAGCGCATGCGCGCGCCGCAGGTCCTCGACCGTGCCGATGCCCGGCAACAGCAAGGCGGACACCTTGGCCTGTTTCATGACCGGAACCACGGCCGACAGGTACTCCTCGTCCGAGTGCAAAGGGAAGCCATAGTTGACCGATGCGCCCCCAAGGCCATCGCCGTGGGTGACTTCCAGCAGCGGCACGCCTGCATCGTCCAGGCCGCGCGCAATCGAGACCATCTGTTCCAGCGTGATCTGGTGGCGCTTGGGATGCATGCCGTCGCGCAGCGTCATGTCGTGCAGTACGACTTTCTTGCCTTTCAATTCCATGGTCTTCATCTCCTAGTTTGCTGCCTGGGCGGCGGACGCCAGCATCTGCTCGGCGAACATTTCGGCGCTGCGCACGGCCGCCGCGGTCATGATGTCGAGATTCCCCGAATACTTGGGCAGGTAGTCGCCCAGGCCCTCGACCTCCAGGTAGACCGACACCCGGTTGCCGTCGAACACCGGTCCGTTGACCAGGCGATAGCCCGGCACGTACTTCTGCACTTCGGCGATCATGGCGTGCACGGACTCGGTGATGCGCGCCTGGTCCGGCTCGCTCTCGGTCAGGCAATGGACCGTATCGCGCATGATCATCGGCGGTTCCGCCGGATTGAGGATGATGATGGCCTTGCCCCGCTTGGCGCCGCCGATGCGTTCCACCGCGCCGGCCGTGGTGCGGGTGAACTCATCGATGTTCTTGCGCGTGCCCGGCCCCGCCGAGCGCGAGGACACCGTGGCCACGATCTCGCCATACGCCACCGGTTGCACGCGCGACACCGCATACACCATGGGAATGGTCGCCTGGCCGCCGCAGGTCACCATGTTGACATTGTTCTCCTGCCGGCCCGCCAGATCCTTGAGGTTTACCGGCGGCACGCAGTAGGGGCCGATGGCGGCCGGCGTGAGGTCGATCACCTTGACGCCCAGCGCGGTGAGCTTGTCCGAGTTTTCCTTGTGCACATAGGCGCTGGTGGCGTCGAACGCGAAGCGGATGCCAGCCTCCTCCACGTGGGGAAGCAAGCCGTCCACGCCGTCGGCGGTGACCTCGAGGCCCATGTCCCGGGCGCGCTGCAACCCGTCTGATTCCGGATCGATGCCCACCATCCAGACCGGTTCCAGCACCGCGCTGCGCTTCAGCTTGGCCAGCAGGTCGGTGCCGATATTGCCCGAGCCGATGATCGCGGCCCGCAGTTTTCCTGACATGCTTTACTCCTGGTTTGATAGAAAAAAAGAACGCGGACCCGCTAGTTGCCCATCAGGCTCAACGGCGCCAGCGAGAGCGCGGGCACATATGTGATCGCCAGCAAGGTGACGATCATGGCCGCGATGAAGGCGAGAGAGCCGGCCGCGGCTTTCTCCAACGGAATGCCGCCGATGCGAGCGCCGACGAACAGATTCACGCCCACCGGCGGCGTCACCATGCCGATCGCCAGGTTGACGATGATCACGATGCCGAAATGCACCGGATCCACGCCTACCGCCATGACCACCGGCAGCAGGATGGGCGTGAGGATGATGATGGCCGCTATCGTCTCCATGAACATGCCGACGAACAGCAGCAGCGCATTGATCAGCAGCAGGATGACGATGGGGTTGTCCGTCAGGTGCACGATGTAGTCGGCGATCAGGAACGGAATACGCTCGATCGCCAGCACGCGCCCGAAGATCGTGGCCGTGCCGACGATCACGATCACGGTGGCCGAGGTCAGCGCGGACCCGGCGATCACCTGGTACAGCCCCTTGAACGTCAGCTCCTTGTGCACGAAGGCGCCGACGACAAAGCCGTAGAGCACGCCGACCGCAGCCGCCTCCGTGGGCGTGAACACGCCGCCGTAGATGCCGCCCAGGATGATGACAGGCGCCAGCAGCGCCCACTTGGCATCCCACACCGCCGCCGCGATTTCGCGGCCGCTGTAGCGGCGGTCCACGCCGCGGTAGCCATGCTTGCGCGCGCTGACGTAGGCGACGATCATCAGACTCACGCCTATCAGCAGGCCGGGGATGATGCCGGCCAGGAACATCTTGGTGATCGACACATTGGCCGACACCGCATAGATGATCATCGGGATGCTGGGCGGAATGATGATGCCGATGCTGCCTGCGGCGGCGATCAAGCCGACGGAGTAGCCCTTGTCGTAGCCCTGCTGGGCCATGGCGGGCAGCATGATGCCACCGATGGCCGCGACCGTGGCGGGCCCCGAACCGGAAATCGCGGCGAAGAACATGCAGGTGACGATGGCGATGATGGCCAGCCCGCCGGTATAGCGCCCGAACAGCACGTTACCCACATTGAGCAGGCGCCGCGACAGTCCGCCCTGCCCCATCAGGTCGCCGGCCAGGATGAAGAACGGCACCGCCATGAGGGGAAAGGAATCGATGGAGGTGACCAGGCCCTGCGCGATGTAGCTGCTGCTGACCTTGCCGCTGTAAAGCAACGCGACCGCGGAGGCCAGGCCCAGGGAAATGGCGATGGGAACGCTGAGTATCAGGAGCGCCAGGAAACTGCCGAACAGCAATAGCGAGATCATGCCCGGCTCCCTTGGCGCAATGCGCCCAGCTCGAGAAAAATGCTCTGGATCAGCCGCAGGATGACCAGCCCGAAACCCACGGTGGGCGCCAGATAGATCACTCCCATGGGCAATCCCAGCGACGAAGAGGTCTGCCCGAACTTGAAGATCTTCAACGTCAGCGCGTAGCCTTCCTTCACCACCAGCGCGGCGAACACGATGAACAGCAGGTGCGACAGGACCACGAAGCAGGCCTTCAGGCGGCCCGGAAAGCGGGAAATCGCCGCCTCAACGCAGATATGCGCATTGCGCTTGACGGCGTAGCTCACGCCCAGGTAAGTGGCCCAGATGAAGCAATAGCGCGCCAGCTCCTCCGACCAGGCCAGCGAGCTGTCCATGACGTAGCGCATGAAGACCTGCGCGCAGATCAGCAGCGACATGGTCGACAGCAGGAGCACGATCAGCATCTCTTCCAGATGCTTGTCTAGAAATTTCCACATGGTGTCGTAGTTCCGAAGACAGCCGGCTTGCGGCGGGCAGCGGCCCGGCCGCGCCACCGCGCTTGCGGCTACCGGCTTGAACACGCGCGCCCGCCAGCGGCGCGGCGCGCGCAAGGATGAGGCGGCCTAGGCGCCGCGGGCGCTCAGCTACCCGCCTTGTTCACTTCAGCCACGATCCTGTCGACGATGGTGCCGCCCACCTTCTTCTTCACCATCTCCTGGATCGGCCCCATCTTGCCGGAGAACGCCGACAGTTCCTCGGGGGTCAAGGCGGTGAAGGTGACCGTCGTCATCGCGGCCTCGGCCTTCTCGTCGGCCTTCTGCGCCAGGTCGCGCTGGTACGCGGTGGTGTCCTTGACCGCCTGTTCGAGGATCTTCCTGTCGGCATCGCTGAAGCGGCCGTAGACGTCCGGATTGATCAGCAGGGGCCAGGGCGAATAGACATGGTTGGTCTTGGTGATGTACTTCTGCACCTCGTCGAACTTCATGTCGTAGAACAGGTTGATCGGACCCTCCTGCGCGTCGAAGGTGCCCTGCTGGAGCGCGGTGAAGAGTTCGCCGAAGGCCAGCGGCGCCGGGTTGGCGCCTTCGGCCTTCCATGCGGCGATGTGCACTTCGTTTTCCATGGTGCGCATCTTCATGCCGGCCAGGTCCGCGGGCGACTTGATGACCTTCTTGCTATTGGTCAGCTGGCGAAAGCCGTTCTCCCAGTACGCCAGGCCCTTGATCCCCACCTTGTCCAGGCTGCCGAGCAGCCCTTGCCCGATCTCGCCGTCCAGCACGCGATAGACGCTGGCCCGGTCCTTGAACAGGAAGGGGATGTCCAGCGCGAAGAATTCCTTGTTGAAATTGCCCAGGACGGCGGACGACACGAAGGTCATGTCCACATTGCCCAACTGGATGCTTTCCACCAGTTCGCGCTCGCTACCCAGCTGGGAGTTCGGGAAGATCTCCATCGTGATACGGCCATCGGTCTTGGCCGCGAGTTCCTTGGCCAGATGTTCCAGGGCCAGGTGCCCGGTGTTGCTGGTGGACGCGGCATGGCCCGCCTTGAGCACGATCTTTTCCGCGGCGGCGGCATGGCCTGCGTAGCCGGCGGCGAACACGCCCAACCCCGCCGCCATCGCCGCGGACCGGAACAGCTTTCTAGTGATACCCATCATCATTTCTTTGTCTCCAACAATGCGCTGTTCCCGTGGGAAACAGACCTTTCTTCTGCGGAAAATCAGCGGATCCAACTGCGCTGACGCGCGGCGGTTTCCTGGCCCTTGGGCGCTCGGACGGACGCCGCAGGGCCGGTTGTGTGTGCCGTCGGCGCATTCTAGATTGATGCTAAAATTTTTTCAAACCCTGAGAACATCTCTCAACATATGAGAGATTATAAAAACGGCATTAGCGTGAAAAACACGTCAAAAGGAGTGATGCACATGAAGATTGCGGCGCCTGAAGCGGCATCGGTTCCGTGGAGCCCGGAGCAAGTGCTGGCCGCGCTGCGGCGCGAACCTGGCATCGGCGAGGTGCTGACGGGCGCCGACATCGACGGCAAGCACCTGCATGACTGGAGCGACGAACAAGGCGGAACGCCGCTGGCATTGGCGCGTCCGCGCAGCACCGGCGAAGTCGCCTGCCTGCTCGCCTTGTGCCACGCCGCGAGTTGCCCGGTGGTGCCGCAAGGAGGCCTGACCGGCCTGGCGGGCGGCGCCGTGCCGGTGGAGCGCTGCGTGCTGGTTTCGTTGGAGCGCATGTCCGGCGTCGTCGAAATCGATGCGGCCTCGGCCACCATGACCGTGCTGGCCGGGACGCCGCTGCAGACCATCCAGGAGGCCGCCCAGGCAGCCGGATTCTTCTTCGCCCTGGACCTGGGCGCGCGCGGCTCGTGCCAGATCGGCGGCAACATCTCCACCAACGCCGGCGGCAACCGGGTCATACGCTATGGCATGGCGCGCGACCTGGTGCTGGGCCTGGAGGCCGTGCTGGCCGACGGCACCGTGCTTTCCATGATGAACAAGATGGTCAAGAACAACGCCGGCCCCGATCTGAAGCACTTGTTCATCGGCACCGAAGGCACGCTGGGTATCGTCACGCAGGCCGTGTTGCGCCTGCATCCCGGCGTATCGGGCGCCAACACGGCGCTGGTGGCCGCGCCCGACTTCGGGTCGGCCATCAAGCTGCTGCGGCATGCGCAGCAACGCCTGTCCGGACAGGTCAGCGCATTCGAGGTGATGTGGCAGGACTACTACCAGGCGGCCACCACCGCCGGCGGCATCGCCGCGCCGCTGCCTGCCGTCCACCCGCTATACGTGTTGCTGGACCTACAGGCGGCAGCCCCCGAGGAAGACGCGGCCCGGTTCGAAGCCGTGCTGGAGCATGCGCTTGCCGAAGGCTGGATCGCCGATGCAGCCATCGCGCAATCGCACGCCGATGCCGAGGCATTCTGGGCATTGCGCGACTCCATCTCGGAGATGCTGAAGACCTATGCGCCCACCATCAACTTCGACGTATCCGCGCCCATTTCTCGCATCGAGGAATGCGTCGGGCGCATGAGAGAGGCGCTGGCCCGGGACTTTCCCTCGGTGCAGGCGATCTATTTCGGGCATGTGGGCGACGGCAATGTGCATATCGTGGTCGGCCCCTTGCCGGCTGACGGGCATCGCACGGAAAAGCAGATCGAAGCCGCGTTCTACGGCATCGTGCGCAGCCTGGAGGGCTCGGTCTCGGCCGAACACGGCATCGGGTTGCACAAGCGCCCATGGCTGCATTACAGCCGCAGCGAGGCGGAGCTGGCGCTGGTCCGCCAGCTCAAGCAGGCCTTGGATCCGCTAGGCATCATGAACCCTGGCAAGATCCTGGCCTAGACCTGTTCCCCTTACCCGATCTTGCCGGCAGGCGCCTGAAGCGGCGCCTGCTGCTCAGCCCTGGCTGCTGCCAAGTTCCGCGCTGATCCTGCGCGCCGCTTCGCATACCACCGGCACCAGCGCGGCCATGCGCTTTTCATCCATGTATTCCAGGGTGCTGGAGACGCTGACGGCCGCGACCGTCTTGTGGCGGCCGTCGCGGATGGGCGCCGCCACGCAGCGGATGGACGGTTCGTCCTCGCCCGTGTCATAGGCGTAGCCGGCCTGCGCGTAGTTGCGCATCAGCTTCAGCCATGCGGCTTTCGATACAGGCAGGCGCAGCAGATGGCGCTGATTCTCGTAGATGGCTTCCCACTCCTGCTCGCCGGCGTCGAGCAGCAAGGCCTTGCCTACCCCGGTGGAGATCAGCGGCTTGCTGCCGCCGATGCGCGAACTGATTTCGATCGCGCGGCGGCTGGCGATCTTGTCCAGATAGATGACCAGCCCATGATCCATGGTCGCCAGGTGCACGGTATCGGATGTCTGGTCCGCGAGGCCTTGCAGGATGGGGCGCGCAATCTGCGTCAATTCCACTTCCGAATAGGCGTGGAAGCCCAGCTCCAGCAATTTCCTGCCCAGCATGTAGCCGCGCTGCGGATCGCGCTTCAGATAATTGCGCCGCGCCAGCGCCAGTACCATGCGATGCACCGTGCTGTAGGTCATGCCGGTGTGCTGCGCGATATCTCCCAGATCGCTGACGCCCGCGGCCACCGATTCGATGATGTCCAGGCCGCGCAGCAGCGTCTGGCTGGCGGCCGGTTCGGGGCGCGCGGCCTTGTCCTTTTCCTTGGTCTTGGCCGTCTTGGAGGACATCTCTGCTTGCTTCACCTGTTTCACCATACCGCCGCGTGCATTGCGTGCCGCGCATCCAGTTCGCCCAAGACTCTTGATCCGATGATGCCTGAGTCCCGCCGACGGTATTCTACGGTATTGCGTATGGCGCAAGCGCCTGCGTTTCGGCGCGGATCGGCCTGTCCCTGTTGAAATGCGCGCCCCGGCTTTCATCGCGCGCGCTGGCCGCACGCACGATCAGATCCGCAACCAGGGCCAGGTTGCGCAGCTCCAGCAACTCCAGACTCACGCCCTCACGCAACAGCCGCGCTTCCATCTCCACGCGCAGCGGTCCAATGAAGGCGGCCGCGCGCGTGAGCGACGCGTCGCTGCGCAGCACGCCCACGTCCCGGCTCATCAGCTGGCGCAGGTTCCGCCGCAGCGTCGCCAGGTCCGCGGACGCCGGACTGGTCCTTTCGTCGGCGGCCTGCAAGCGGCTTACCGCTGGCAAGAGGGCCTGCCCCAGGATGTCCTGCGCGGCAGCCCTGCCCATGACCACGCACTCCAGCAGCGAGTTGCTGGCCAGGCGGTTGGCGCCATGCAGTCCGGTGCAGGCCGCCTCGCCTACCGCATACAGGCCAGGCAGATCGCTGCGCCCCGCCATGTCCGCGACGATGCCGCCGCAGGTGTAATGCGCGGAGGGTGCCACTGGAATGGGATCTTTCGTGATGTCCAGGCCCAGCGCCAGGCAGCGCGCATGGATGGTGGGAAAGTGCTCCCGCAGAAACGCCGGCGGCTGGTGGCTGATATCGAGGTGCACGCATTCCAACCCATGGCGTTCGATCTCGCTCTGGATGGCGCGGGCGACGATGTCGCGCGGCGCCAGTTCGGCGCGCGGGTCGTGCGCCGGCATGAAGCGGGCGCCATCCGGCAGGCGCAGCACGCCGCCCTCGCCGCGCACGGCCTCGGAAATCAGGAAGCCGCCCGCCTGCGGGTGGTGCAGGCCGGTGGGATGGAACTGCGTGAATTCCATGTTGGCGACGCGGCAGCCCGCGCGCCAGGCCATGGCGATGCAGTCGCCGGTGGCCGCGGCCGGCGCGGTCGTCGTCTGGTACGCCTGCCCTGCACCGCCGCTGGCCAGCACCACGTGGCTGGCGGCGGCGTCGAAAATCCGTCCGCTGCGCAGGTCCAGCAGTCGCACGCCCACGCAGCGCGCTTCCGCGGCGCTCGCGGCGTCGTCCAGGATCAGGTCCACTGCGCAATGCGCTTCCAGCAGCGTGATGCGCGGATGCCGCCGCGCACGCTCTTCCAGCGCTGCGATGATGGCGCTGCCGGTCGCGTCCGCCGCGTGCGCGATGCGGCGCAGGCCGTGCCCCCCCTCGCGCGTCAGGTGCAGTCCATCCAGCTCCGCTGTGAACGCCACGCCCTGCTGTTGCAGCCACGCGATCGCGCCGCATGCGCGGGCAATGATGCCCTGCGTGGCGGGCAGATCGCACAGGCCGGCGCCCGCGATCAGGGTGTCGCGCACGTGCGCCTCCACGCTGTCGTCCGCCGCCAGCGGCGCGGCGATGCCGCCCTGGGCCCGGTTGCTGGCGCTGTCGCGCAATTCACCCTTGGATATCAGCGCGACCCGCCGCCGCGGAGCCAGTTCCAGCGCGGCGGCCATGCCGGCCAGCCCGCTGCCGATGATGATGACGTCGAATTCCATGAGCGGACCTCCCGTAGTCCTTATGCCGGCCCGACGCTGGCGTACAGCGGCGTGTCTTGCGCCAGGTCGCCGCTGGCCTGCACCCGGCGCTTGCGCCGTTCCGCGAAGTCCAGCATGCGGTCGATCGGCGCCTTGGCGCGCAGGCCCAGCGCCGGATCCAACCTGATTTCGTTGCGGCCGTGCTCCAGCGTCTCGGCCAGATTGGTCAAGGCATTCATGGCCATCCAGGGACATTGCGCGCAGCTCTTGCAGCTGGCGCTGTCGCCCGCCGTGGGCGCGGCCAGGAAGGTCTTGCCGGGCGCCAGCGCCCGCATCTTGTGCAGGATGCCCTGGTCGGTCGCCACGATCAGCAGGCCGGCGTCGAACTTGCGCGCGGCCTCGATCAGCTGGGTGGTCGAGCCCACCACGTCCGCCTGCGCCAGCACCGCCGCGGGCGACTCCGGATGCGCCAGCACCTTGGCCTGCGGATGTTCGGCGCGCAGCAGCTCCAGTTCGACGCCCTTGAACTCGTCGTGCACCAGGCACGACCCCTGCCACAGCAGCATGTCGGCGCCGGTCTGGCGCTGCACATAGTCGCCCAGATGCCGGTCCGGCGCCCACAGGATTTTCTCGCCGCGCGCATGCAGGTCCGCGATCACGTCCAGCGCGATGGACGAGGTGACGACCCAGTCCGCGCGCGCCTTCACTTCGGCGCTGGTGTTGGCGTAGACCACCACCGTCCGGTCCGGATGGGCATCGCACCAGGCCGCGAAATCGGCGGCGGGACAGCCCAGATCCAGCGAACACGTGGCGTCCAGGTCCGGCATCAGGATGCGCTTGTCCGGGCTCAGGATCTTGGCCGTCTCGCCCATGAAGCGCACGCCAGCCACCACCAGCGTGCGGGCCTCGTGATCGCGCCCGAAGCGCGCCATCTCCAGCGAATCGCCGACGCAGCCGCCGGTCTGGTCGGCCAGTTCCTGCAGTTCCGCATCGACGTAATAGTGGGCCACCAGGACAGCGCGCTCCCGCGCCAGCAGTTCACGTATGCGCGCCACGCAGGCTGCGCGCCCGGCGGCCGGCAAGGGTTCGGGCACGCGCGCCCAGGCCTGGCCGACGGCGCTGGGGCAGCTGGGCGTGGCAGGCAGATCGAATTCGACGTACCGGCGGTTGGGGGTATCCATGGGCTTGTCTCCTCGCGGAATTTTTATGCTCAATCTGAGCATTTAATGATCAAAAAAAGAGCACTATTTATGCTAGTGTTGAGCATAAATAGTGTCAATCTCTTTTTTCAGCGCCGCTGCGCGCCCTGGCAGCGGCCCGGCCCCGCTCAGATAAAGATCGAGCCGCGCATATACAGCGCCGCCTGGCCGCTGATGATCACGCGGCCGTTGTCCAGCACCTCGCATTGCAGTTGGCCCTTGCGCGCCCCGCCCTGCTGCGCACTCAGGCTGCGCTTGCCCAGGCGCTGGGCCCAGTACGGCGCCAGCGAGGTATGCGCCGATCCGGTCACCGGATCCTCGTTCACGCCCACGCGCGGCCCGAACCAGCGCGTCACGAAATCGAATTGCGCCGACGGCGCCGTCACCGCCACGCCGCGCGTGTCGAAGGCCGCCAGCGCGGCGAAGTCCGGCTTCAAGGCATCGATCAGCGCTTCATCATCTATCACCACCAGATAGTCGTCCGTCTTGCAGAACGCCTGCGCGCCCGGCAGTCCCAGGGCCTGCAACAGGCCTGGCGGAATTTCCTGCGCTTCGGGCCGCTTGGCCGGGAAATCCATCGCCAGCCGGCCGCCGGCGCGGCGCACCTGCAATTCGCCGCTGCGCGTGGCGAAGCGCAGCACATCCTCGGTTGCGCCCAGTTGCTCGAACAGCACCCACGCCGACGCCAGCGTGGCATGGCCGCACAAGTCCACCTCCACCGCGGGGGTGAACCAGCGCAGCTCGTAGACATCGCCCTTGCGCACGAAGTAGGCGGTTTCCGACAGATTGTTTTCTTCGGCGATGCGCTGCAGCGTTGCGTCCGGCAGCCACGCCTGCAGCGGCACCACCGCGGCGGGGTTGCCGCCGAAGGGAGCGGCGGTGAAAGCGTCTACCTGATAGATATCGAGTTGCGGCATGGCGGGTCCTGGTTGATGGCTGAGATTGCGCGTTGGAACGCAAGCCGGCATTTTCCTATGAAAATGCCGGCGCGCATGCTCAAGCCGTGGCCGCTACACCGTGCGCACGAACAACGCCCGCAGCTTGCTCCAGAAATCCCCCCCCAGCACGAAGAAGCTGGCGATCAGCATGAGGTCTCCGGCCAGTTGGGCCTGCCACAGGTTGGGCCGCAAGCCCGGCCACATTTCGTCGATGTAGGGTTCCAGCACCGAGGTCAGGATCGGCAGGAAGAACATGACCAGGCCGATGGCATGGCGCACGCGGCCGACCTTCTGCACGGGAGCGAGTTTCTTGGCGTGGCCGAACACGATGGACTTCAGCCGCTGAAAACCCTCCTTGCCCATGACGGCAATACAGCTCAGCAGCAGCACCTTGTTGGCGATGAACACGGTGCCGGTGAGCGCCGCGATGCGCGAACCCGGCACGTCCATGTAACCCGCCACCGGGATCAGAAACCACAGGGAAAAGGCGATGATGAACAGTCCTATCCCGCATTTGAAGCGCCATCCCGCCGCGGGCGCGGGTTGGGCTGGTTCGTCTGGCAATGACATGGCTGCCTCCTGGTTCAAACGTCTTGAGGGACTGCGGTTGAAGGATTCTGTACAGGTGGCTGACTGCCTGGCGTACGGGCCCGGGGTTCGAGCAGGCGCAGCATCAGGCAGGCGTAGAGCGTGACGCCGATGAACAGGCCCATGCGCACCGCGAACGCGGTGTAGACGTCCTTGCCCGCGGCGCTGTCCTGCACCGATTGGCCCAGCAGGATGATCAGCGTCACCAGCGTGTTCAGCCAGAAGCTGGGCGGATGCGGGGTCGGACTCAGCCGATAGAGCTTGCGCGCGGCCACGAGGCCGAACAGCAGCATCCAGAGAAAGAACATCCACAGGTTCACGAACAGGCTCAGGGCGCACCAGAAAGCGACCGCCAACGCGCCGCCCAGCAGGGTCGAGCCCAGCAGTTCGCGCGCCGCGCCCTGCGCCGCCGTGACGCAGCTTTGCCGCCCCAGGCTGACCGACTTCAGGATGATGGGCATGTAGCCCAGCGGGTCGGTCAAGGCCAGCAGGAAAGCCGGCATCACCACGAGCGAAGCGCGCAGGGCCTTGCGGCTGGCCTCGTCCGGCGGCAGGATCGGAGCCGCGGGCGGCGCGGGCGCGGCCGACGGCTCGGGGAACAGCAGGTGGCAGCCGCCCAACGCCAGGACCGCGACCAGCAGCCCTTTGCCGAGCGCCTCGATCACCAGCGCGGCCAGCGCGAAGTCGACCGTGCCGGCGGCGGAAATCATGGTCAGGCCGATGATGAGGAAAGTCGACAGCAGGTTGTTGCCGCCGCGCAACCCATAGAGGAAGGCGTAATAGAGGCACAAGGCGATGAGCAGCACCCCGCTCAAGGGGTAGTAGCGCAGCAAGGGGCTCAGCAGCAGGCCGATCGCGGTCGTGAGCAGCGCCATCAGCATCAGGCCCAGCCCGCTCTTGAACGACAGGGGCCGGTTCATCGAAGCCAGCAACAACACGCCCAGCACCGGCGCGACCATGGGAATGGGCAGGTCCAGGCCGAAGCTGACGGCCGTGCAGAAAGCGGTGCCCACGCCCACACGCAGTGCGCGCCGGCCGCGGGGATCGGGATCAGTACGCATAGGAGAGCCAGCTCATCAGCCGCATGTACGCGCGGCCCAGCAGGTTGAGCGGATTGCCGGAACTGGGAAAGGCCATGACCTCGGCTTGCCCGCCCACGCGCACGCCGCTCAGGGCCGGCAGATCGCCTGGATCGAATTCCACGATAACGGGAAAGCGCTGTGCCGGCCGCAGCCAGTCGCGGCTGTTCTGCACCGTGGGCAGGGAGCCCGGCGGCGTGCCCGGCCCCACGTTGACGCCATAGCCGACGCTGCGCACGCGGCCCTTGAAGATCTGTCCGGGCAATGCGTCCAGGATGATCGCCACCGGCGTGCCGGGCTCCACATGGCCCAGGTTGTTCTCCGTCATTTCCGCGCTGATCCAGACGTCATGGATGGCGATCAGCGTCATGACCGGGTTGCCAGCGGCGGCGAACTGTCCGGCATCGGTGCGCAGGTCGGTGATCAGTCCCGCCGAACGCGCCCGCACCTGCGTATTGGCCAGATCCAGCTCGGCCTTTTCCAGCGCGGCCGCGGCGCTGCGCAGCTTGGCGTTGTCTTCCTCGCTGCCGCCTTCCTGTTCGCGCGCGCGCTGCACTTCGGCCCGCGCCGCGGCGACCTGGCTGATGGCTTGCGCCAAATTCGCCCGCGCGATTTCCAGCCGCCGCAGCGAAACGGTGCCCTGATCCTCGCGATACAGGCGTTCGAGCCGGGTGCTGTCCTGGCGCGCCTTCAGTTCGTTGGCCTGCGCGGCGCGCAAGGAGGCCTGCGCCGAATCGATGCCCGCGGTGCTGGCGCCGATCTGCCTGCGCGTGGATTCCAGGTCGGCGCGGGCGCGGTCGACGGCGATGCGGTAGTGCTCGGGGTCGACGTCGAACAGCACCGCGCCGGCGTCGACGTCCTGGTTGTTGCGCACGTGCACCCGGGTCACGCGCCCCGAAACCTCCGACGCCACCGGCACGACAAAAGCCTGCACCCGCGCCTGCTGGGTGTATGGGGTGTAGCGGTCGGCCAGCAGATACCAGGCTAGGCTCAGGACGATGAACAGGACTGCCCATCGAACGCCCTTTTTCGCGGGGTCCGGCGCGGGCGCGGCGGCTGGCTTGGATGGCGAGTCACTCATCGGGTCGCACCTTTTGCGCGGACACGGCGGCGGCCGGGGCAGGCGCCGGTTCGGACAGCAGATCGCCCCAATCGGTGCGCTGCCGCATCTGTTCGCGGGTCGCGGGGTCGAGCACCGGCTCCGCGCTGTACCAGCCCCCGCCCATCGCCTTGTACAGGGCGATGAGGTCACTTACCGCGCCGCCCCGGTTCACGACGTAGGCGTCCTGCTGGACCGCCAGCGCCTGCTGCGCGTCCAGCACGCGCTGGAAATCGGTATAGCCCTCGCGATAGAGCGCGTTGGCCAGGGTGAGCGAGCGCCCCGCGGCCTGCGCCGACTGCTGCAGGATGCCGTCGCGCTCCAGGGCCTTGATCAGGCCGCTGGCCGCGTCGTCGGCCTCGCGCGCCGCCTGCCGGACGTCATCCTGGTAGGCCACGATCAGTTGCTGCAGCCGCGCGTCTTGAACGCGCACATTGTTCTGCAGGCGGCCATGGTCGAACACGTTCCAGCTGAGGGCGGGACCTGCCAGCAGCGCCATGCCGCCCGCCGTGCCGGCCAGCGACGTGGCGGACCAGGCAATGCTGCCCAGCAGGGTCAGCGAAGGATAGAGATCCGCCGCGGCCACGCCCACTTGCGCCGACTGCGCGGCGATGCGCAGTTCCGCGGCGCGGATGTCGGGACGGCGCAGCAGCAGGTTGGCGGGCACGTCCTGCAACACCGCCCGGCCGATCAGCGGCACGACCGCCGTCTTGTCATCCAGTTCCGGCATCGGGCCGGGCGGGCGGCCGACCAGGACCGCCAGGGCGTTGCGGGTCCGCAAGATCTGGCTTTCGAATTCGGGGATGGTGCCCAGGGTACTCAGGTACTGCGTCCTGGCCTGCTGCAAATCCAGCTCATCGGTCTCGCCGCTGCGGAACAGTTTTTGCGTGATCTCGTAGCTGCGCTTCTGGATGCCGGCGTTGTCGCGGGCGATCCGCAGCCGCGCCTCGGCGGTGCGCAGCGCGTAGTAGCTTTCGGCCACCTGGGCGTGCAGCAGCACCAGCACGTCGTCGCGATTGGCCTGGGCCTCGAAGTACAGGGCGTCGGCCGACTCGATGGCGCGGCTGAACCGGCCCCAGAAATCCAATTCCCAGCCTATGTCGAAGCCGGCGCTGTATTGCCAGAAGCTGCTGGGACGCGGATTTCCTTCGGCCGAGCGCGATGACCGGTGCTGATACAGGGCGTTGGCCCCGACCACCTGCGATTGCGGGTAGCGGCCGCTCTGGGCGATGCCGAGCTGCGCGCGGGCTTCCATGATCCGCAGACCCGCGATGCGCAGGCCGGCGTTGTTCGCGTCGGCCTGCGCGATCAGGTATTCGAGGACCGGATCGCCGAAGACCTGCCACCACTGCCGGGCGTCGGGCTGCAGCTGCTGGAGGCTGGCCTGTTGCAGCGCGGGAGTGCTCCAGTCCGAGGCCCAACTGGTGCGCTGGGGCTCGAAATCCGGCCCGACACGCATGCAGCCGCCCAGGCACAAAGTACCGATCAGCAACAGCCGATTCGAACAGGTCAGCGGCGACATCGGGTATCGGGTCCGTGTAGAGCCTAACCGCCATGGTCCACGACGCAACTCTAGCCTTGCCGGAGCGCGGTGTGCGAATTGATTCTATTGGCCTTTTCCGCTTCTCGCCAGAGGCGCATGTCGAAGCAAGAACTAGACAAAAAGCACTGCTGCCGCCTGCTTGTGTACAAAGGGCGACGGTCGGCGCTACAGTGAAAAATTCCAACGTTCCGCCCGTTTCCCCGCAGCATATTCTGGAGTGCCATCATGAACGCTCAGAAGAAGGCAGCAGCAGAGGACAAGCCGCCGGCGCAAGCCAAGCTTTCGGGAAAGCAGTACGCCGAGGAACTGGCCCGGCTGCACGTGGAGCTGGTCAAGCTCCAGGAATGGGTCAGCCAGACTGGCGCCAAGGTCTGCATCATTTTCGAAGGACGCGACGGCGCCGGCAAAGGCGGAACGATCAAGGCGATCACCGAGCGCGTCAGTCCGCGCGTCTTCCGGGTGATCGCCCTGCCCGCCCCCTCGGACCGCGAAAAAACCCAGATGTACATGCAGCGCTACCTGCCCTACCTGCCGGCGGCGGGCGAGGTCGTGATCTTCGACCGCAGCTGGTACAACCGGGCCGGCGTCGAACGGGTCATGGGCTTCTGCACCAAGGATGACGTCAAGATCTTCCTGAAAGGCGTGCCGCTGGTCGAACGGGCCATCGTCGGCTCGGGCATCATCCTGCTCAAGTACTGGCTGGAAGTCAGCGAAGAAGAACAGACCCGCCGGCTGCAGGCCCGCATCACGGACGAGCGCAAGATCTGGAAGCTGACCAGGATGGACCTCGATTCGTACAGCCGCTGGTACGACTACTCGCGCGCCCGCGACGACATGTTCGCGGCCACCGACACCAGCGTATCGCCCTGGTACGTCGCGCAGTCGGACGACAAGAAAAAAGTACGCCTGAATATCATCAGCCACCTGCTCGCCCACATCCCGTACAAGCGCATGCCGCGGCCCAAGGTGAAGCTGCCCAAGCGGCAGAAAGCCGGCGGCTACCGCGATCCGGGGCATCCCTTGCGGATGGTTCCCGCCAAATTCTGAGCGGCGCGCTGCCCTCTCCCGCCCGTCAACACCCAAGGAGAACGATCTTGGCTGCCCTGCTGATCAACCACGTGGAAGAAAGCACCTCCGACGAAGACATCCGGAGCTTTCTCATGAAGTACGGTTTTCCGTCCTTCGACCGCATCCAGCGCGTACCGAGCGAGGGGGAGCGGCCGGCCGTCCTGGTGACGTTCGACGGCACCGGCCCCGAAGACCTGCGCGTGCTGGCGCCCCGCATACACCAGGTGTTCTGGAAGAATCACACGATCGCGGTGCTGGTCATGCGGGAGCCCATTGAATAAAGGGCCGCATCGCGCCGGTCCTAATCGTGACCAGATGTGCTTTTTAAGGGTTTCCCCCAGGATTGCAGGTGTCGATTTCCGGTCAACTCGTACGTCGTGTCAGTACGCACAACTTTTTTCAAAGGCGGACTTACCATGACTACCGGAACCGTAACCCTGCATCGCGTCATGCGCGCGCCGGCCGAACGCATCTATCGGGCCTTCCTGGAACCCGACGCGATCGCGCGCTGGCTTCCTCCTTACGGCTACACCTGCCTGGTCCACCAACTGGACGC
This sequence comes from Achromobacter sp. D7-1, assembly GCF_059760445.1. NCBI lineage: Bacteria > Pseudomonadati > Pseudomonadota > Betaproteobacteria > Burkholderiales > Alcaligenaceae > Achromobacter > Achromobacter sp. D7-1. Next base: position 98,175 of record NZ_JCBAMT010000004.1, read on the forward strand.
CAAGGTCGGCGGCATGCACAAGATGTCGTTCCGCAACTTCGGCACCGGCCACAGCCACAACTTCGGCGGCGAGTACCTGGAGCTGGTGCCAAGCCAGAAGATCCGCTACTCCGACCAGTTCGACGACCCGAACTTGCCCGGCCGCATGCAGACCACCGTCACCCTACGCGAGGTCGCCTGCGGCACGGAGGTAAACATCGTGCAGGAGGGCATACCCGCCGCGATCCCGCCGGAGATGTGCTACCTGGGCTGGCAGGAGTCTCTGGCGCAACTGATGCGACTGGTCGAACCCGAGATTCCCGAGTGAGCGTCAGCGTGCCGCGAACCGGCTGGCCCGGCTTCACTTCTTTCTTGCAATGAACTGCACCACGCATGCCGGCCCCGTGTGGAATATGCCCTCGACCACATCGCGCTCGATCTCGCGCGCAAGCAGCACCTGGCAATTCGGGAAGTCCTGCTCCAGGTCCGCGAGCGCCATGAGCATGTCCGCGTCCGGAGGGCCGCCCGTGCCGCGGCCCAGCTGCGCCTTCCGGTATGCCTCTAGCAGGAGGATGCCGCCCGGCTTGAGCGAAAGTTCGGCCAGGCGGTGCACTCTCTTGCGCAAGCCGCTGGGCATGTGGGCGAAGATCGACACGACGGCGCCGAAGGATGCTGGCGGCGGCTCGTACCCGGCGAAGTCCGCCGTTTCGGTGCGGATCGACACGCCCTTTGCGGCCGCCAGCCTGCGCGCCTTGGCCAGCCCGACGGCGGAACCGTCCACGCCAAGCACGTCCAGGCCCAGCGAGGCCAGGAAAACGGCGTTGCGTCCCTCCCCTTCGGCCACGCTGAGCACCGGCCCGGAAAGCAGGCCCGCGTGCTCAGCCAGAAAGGCGTTCGGCTCGGTCCCATACACGTACTCGTCAACGGCGTAGCGTTCGTCCCACATATGCTTGCACTCCCTGAATGCTCGTCATGGCCCGCCGCCAGGAAGGGTTCCCGTCCGGTCCGCGCCAGAAAGCAGCCAGTCTTGCACTTCAAGTCGACTTGAGGTCAAGCAGATCACGCGGCCGGATTTCGCCCAATTGCGGGTCTATCGCCCCCCCATCGAAGGAGACCATGCATGGCAGAAAAGCCTCTTGCCAAAGCAACGAAAGCCGTCAAGAAAACCAGCTCGCAGCCTGTCCTGTTGTCCGGCGGCAATCCGCAGATCGCCAAGGGCTACGGCGACGCGCCGGTGCAGGCGTACATCGCGGCCATGCCGGGCTGGAAGAGCGACCTCGGGCGCCGCCTGGACGCACTGATCGAGCGCGCCGCGCCCGGCGTGCAGAAAGCCGTCAAGTGGAACTCGCCGCTGTATGGCATGGAAGGCCAAGGCTGGTTCCTGAGCGTTCACTGCTTTACCAAGTACGTGAAGGTGGCGTTCTTCCGCGGCGCAAAGCTGCGGCCCGTGCCGCCTGGACCGTCCAAAAGCCAGGACACGCGCTATCTTGACATCCGCGAGGACGACGAGCTCGACGAAGCGCAGTTCATGGCCTGGGTGAAGCAGGCTAGCGCGCTGCCCGGCGAGCAGATGTGAAGGCGGCGGCCAGGGCGCTGTCCGCCACGGCCGTTGCCGCGGGGCGGGACGCTAACGCCGGACCTGGCGCTTCTTCCCCGCCGCGGCGCGGGGCGTTGCCGCGTCCGACAGCAGGTCCTGCACCAGTTCTATGACCCGCTCCGCGGTTGGGGAAAGCGTGCGGCGCGCGCGATGGATGACGCTGTAGGTCAGCGGGCCGGCGGCGGGATAGGCCAGCGGCAGCGGTTCCAGCACGCCCTGCGCCAGTTCGGCCGCGATGGCCTCGCGCGTGCAGAACAGCACCACGTCGCTGCCCAGCGCCACGTCGCGCAGCGTGGCGACGCTGTCGCATTCGAAGGCGATGGGCAGGTCTTCCGGCCGCGCCACCTGGTACAGCCGGGCCAGGTACTCGCGCGCCCGCAGCGGCAGGTCGGTGGCGGCCAGGCGGTACTGCGCCAGCGCGGCGCGCAGGCGCGGCTTGCCCAGGCCCTGCAGCGGATGGCCGGCGCGGGTGAACAGGCCGCCGTGCTGCGGCGGCAAGGGCCGCACGGTGAAATCGCCGGGCGGCGGCAGGCTGTGCGTCACCGCCACGGCCAGATCCAGCTTGTCCTGCTGCAGCTTGTCCAGCAGGCGCTGCCAGCTTTCGATCTCGACGTGCACGCTCAGGCCGGGATGTTCGCGTGCGATGCGCACCAGCAGCGGCGACAGGAAGCCGGCCGCCGGAAACGCCCCCACGCCCAGGTTCACGCGGCCCGTGTCGTGGCCGCGTATCAGTTCGGCTTCGCGCCGCAGGTCGCGGGTTTCTCCCAGGATGCGCTGCGCGCGCTCCAGCACCATGCGGCCAGCCTGCGTCGGCGTCACGCCCGTGGACGCCCGGTCCACCAGCACCAGCCCCAGCGAGTCTTCCAGCGACTGGATGCTGCGCGTCAGCGCGGACTGCGTCAAATGCAGCCGCTGCGCCGCCCGGGAGTAGTGCTTTTCCTCGGCGAGCACGGCGTAGTGCTGGAGCGACCGTATTGTGAGGCTCATGTATTTTTCTCATCAATATTGGGCTAAATATGCATTTGATTGCGCGCAAACGCAAGACTACAAACGACTTGCCGCGACGGAGAAAATGCAGCACCGGCCGCCCTGTGGTGAACCTCATTCCAGAGCAATGCAAGACATTGCCTACCCCCAGGAGGAGACAACATGAACCGCAAGTCGTTTTTGAAACTGTTGGGTAGCGGCGGGGCTGCGATGCTGGGCGCCCTGGCCTGTCTTTCGGCGGCTGCCGCCCCCGTCACCCAGGCGCCGCCCTGGCCGGGCGGCGGCAAGCCCATCCGCCTGGTGGTGCCGTTTCCGGCCGGATCCGGGTCGGACGCGCTGGCGCGCATGCTGGCAATGAAGGTCACGCAGCGCACCGGCGCGCCGGTCATCGTCGACAACAAGCCTGGCGCCGGCACCATGATAGGCGCGCAGGAAGTGGCCCGCGCCAACCCCGACGGCTACACCCTGCTCTACACCATCGTCGTCACCCACACGCAGAATCCGCACCTCTACAAGAAGCTGCCCTACGATCCGGTGAAGGACTTCACTCCGGTTATCCAGGTGGTGCGCTCGGCCACCGTGCTGGTCGCCAACAAGGACGCGCCGTTCTCGACCACGGCGCAGATGATCGACTACGCCCGGGCCAATCCCGGCAAGTTGAACTTCGCTTCCTACAGCCCGGGGTCCACCTCGCATCTGAACGGCGAAATCCTGAAACAGCAGACCGGCATCGACATCGTGCACGTGCCCTACAAGGGCACCGCCGACGCCAGCCGCGCGCTGCTGGCGGGCGAGGTCCAGGTCTACTTCGACGGCACGGCCACCGCCGTGGAGAACGCGCGCGCCGGCAAGGTCAAGCTGCTGGGCCCGGCCACCGACCGCCGCCTGAGCGTGCTGCCGGACCTGCCCACCCTGAAGGAGCAAGGCATACCCGGGCTGGACATCGTCGGCTGGCAGGGCATCTTCGGCCCTGGCGACATGCCGCCGGCATTGGCCGAGCGCGTGGCCCAGGTGTTCCGCGAAGCGCTGGACACGCCCGAGGTGACTCAGAGCATCGTGTCGCAGGGCAATGAAGTCAGCGGCGCGGGCCCCAAGGAATTCGCGCAGATCGTCCAGCAGGACAGCGTGCGCTGGGGCGCCGTGATCAAGCGCATCGGCCTGGTCCTCCAGTAACTCCGCGCGTATCGAAAGGAGAGCGCAATGCATGATCTGGTCATACGCGGCGGCACGATCGTCGATGGCTCGGGCCAGCCCCGCTACCAGGCGGACCTGGCCATAGAAGACGGACGCGTGGTCCAGGCCGAAGGCAGGGCCGGCGCCGCGCGCCGCGAGATCCGCGCCGACGGCTGCCTGGTGGCGCCGGGCTGGGTCGACATCCACACCCACTACGACGGCCAGGCCACCTGGGACCCGTACCTCAGCCCTTCCACCTGGCATGGCGTCACCACCGCCATCATGGGCAATTGCGGCGTAGGCTTCGCTCCCGTCAAGCCGGAGCGGCGCGAGTGGCTCATCAAGGTCATGGAGGGCGTGGAGGACATCCCCGGCTCGGTGCTGTCCGAAGGCATCCAGTGGGATTGGGAGACCTTTCCCGAATACCTGGATGCGCTGGACCGCCGCCCCAAGGCGCTGGACGTGGGCGCGCAGATCCCGCACAGCGCGGTGCGCGCCTATGTCATGGGCGAGCGCGCCATCCACCACGACGAAGCCTCGCCCGCCGACCTGATCGCCATGCGGGAAGTCGTGCGCGAAGCGCTGGCCGCGGGCGCGGTCGGGTTCTCCACCTCACGCACCTTTCTGCACAAGTACGACGAGCGCAAGTATCCGCCCGGCACCTTCGCCACCGGCGAAGAGATCACCGCCCTGGGCTCGGTCATGGGAGAAGTCGGCCATGGCGTATTCCAGATGACCGCCAACCATCCCGCCATGGAAGGCGAAATGCCCTGGCTGGAGCAGCTGGCGCGCCACAACCGCCTGCCCGTGCTGTTCAACCTGCAGCAGACCGACGGCGCGCCCGACGTCTGGAAGCAGATCGCCGCCAGCCTGGAGCGCGCGCACCGCGAAGGCGTGCCGCTGCTGGCGGGCATCAGCGGACGCCCGCTGGGCATACTGTTTTCCTGGCAGAGCACGCTGCACCCGTTCATCGCGCATCCCAGCTACCAGCCGCTGCATGCCCTGCCGCTGGCGGAGAAACTGGCCCATCTGCGCGACCCGGCCACGCGCAGCCGCATCATGAATGAACAGCGCGGCCTCTTGGACCGCCGCGCCGAAACGCTGTTCAGCAGCTTCCACAAGATCTACCGCCTGGGCAGCAATCCCGACTACGAGCCGCTGCCCGAGGAAAGCGTGGCCGCCATGGCGCAGCGCGACGGCCGCGCACCGCTGGAAATCGTGTACGACCTGATGCTGGAGAACGACGGCCAAGCCATCCTGTACTACCCGTCCTTCAACTATTCGTACGAGAACCTGGATCATCTGCACCAGCTCATGCAGCACCCCAACACCGTCAACAGCCTGTCCGACGGCGGCGCGCATTGCGGCTACATCTGCGACGTGAGTATGCCCACCTTCATGCTCAGCCACTGGACCCGCGACCGCCGCCGCGGCCCGCTGCTGGAGCTGGAACACGTGGTCAAGCGCCAGACGCGCGATACCGCCAGCGTGTACGGACTGCTGGACCGCGGTCTGCTGCAGCCCGGCTACAAGGCCGACGTCAACATCATCGATCCCGCTGCCGTGCGCGTGCATTGTCCGGAAATGGTGTTCGACCTGCCGGGCGGCGGCCGCCGCCTGATCCAGCGCGCCGACGGCTATGTGGCCACGCTGGTCAACGGCGTGCCCATCTTCGAGGGCGGCGCGGCCACGGGCGCGCTGCCGGGCAAGCTGCTGCGCGGGGCGCGCAGCCAGCAGGCATGAAGCACATGGGGCAGGCTTTCCGGCCGACCCTATGTGCCAGCCGGGCGCCAGTCCTCGAGGACTGAGTCCGCGGTCCCGCCACGCCTACACCACGCCGACCCGGATCACCCCGGCGATGGTCTGGGCCGCCTGCTGCAAGGCGGGCACCATGTCGGCCTCCAGCCGGTCGCCTTCCACTTCCGGCGCGGCCACCGATATCCCCACCGACAGCAGGCGCGAGCCCGCTTGCGGCACGGGCACGGCCACCGACACCTGGTTGCTATCCGGATAGTCGAACCGCGTCCACTGCCCCGGCGCCAGGCGCAAACCGCCGGCCAGCGCGCTGGCCGGCGGCAGCACGCTGCCCACGCGCAGATTCATCACCACCAGACGGCGGCGCTCGGCCGGCGCCATGGCGCGGCCGATGATGATCACCCCCTCGGGATTGGCCTCGCCCAGATTGGAAGTTCCTGAATAGGCATCTGCCAGATTCTGCAGGATCTCCTGCACGGCATCCGTGACGCCCAGGCTTTCCATGGCCGCGAACCCCAGTTCGAAGACCTGCGGCGTGAGGCGCCAGCGGCTGTCTTCGCGCGCGGCGTAGCCCTCTTCTTCCAGCGTCTGCAGGAAGCGCAGCACGGTCGCGTGCGGCAGTTCGACGGCGCGCGCCAGCTCGGCCAGCGTGGGCCGGCCGTTGCCGCGGAAGGCCCGCATGATGGATAGACACCGCTGGATCGATCTATTATTCTTCAATCGTTCACCTGATAAACGTATTGATCACTAGGTGAACAATACACATAAACGACGCTCCCGGCAAGACCGGCGAGCCAGGGAAGGAGACATATCAATGAAACGCATCGCACTCGCCTTGGCGGCGGGTCTCGTGTTCTGTACGGGATCCGCCGCGGCGCAAGCAACGTGGCCTGCGCAGCCGGTCAAATGGATCGTGCCCTATCCGCCGGGCGGATCGACGGACATGCTGGCCCGGCTGGTCAGCCACAAGCTCGGTGAGCGGCTGGGCCAGCCCGTCATCGTCGAGAACAAGGCCGGGGCTGGCGGCAACATAGGCACCGATTTCGCCGTCAAACAGCCGGCCGACGGCTACACCATCGTGATGGGCAATATCGGCCCCATCTCGATCAACCCCGCGCTTTATCCGGACCTGCCGTACAAGCCGCAGCGGGACTTGGCACCCGTCACGATGCTGATGAGCGTGCCCAACCTGCTGGTGGTCAATCCCTCGGTACCGGTGCGCTCGGTGCAGGAACTGATCGCCTACGCCAAAAAGTCGAAAGCGCCGCTGGACTACGCCACGCCCGGCGCGGGCACCTCGCTGCACCTGGCGGGCGAACTGTTCGCCTCGTCCGCGGGCGTGCGCCTGACCCACGTGCCCTACCGCGGCAGCGCGCCGGGCCTGAACGACACGGTGGCGGGCCACGTGCCCATGATGTTCGACAACATGCCCTCGGCGCTGCAACTGGTGAAGGCCGGCAAGCTGCGGGCGCTGGCGATCACCAGCACGGCGCGCTCGCCGCAGCTGCCCGACGTGCCGACCATGGCCGAGGCCGGCCTGCCGGGCTATGAGATCGCCGGCTGGTTCGGCGTGCTGGCGCCGGCCGCCACGCCCAAGCCCATCATCGAGCGCTTGAACAAGGAACTGCTGGCGGTGCTGGCCATGCCCGACGTGCGCGAACAGATAGACGCCATGGGCGGCATCATTTCAGCCGAGGGACCAGCAGACTTCGGCCGCTACATCGCGGCGGAAACCGATAAGTGGGGCGCGTTGGTCAGCAAGGCGCAGATCAAGCTTCAATAAGCAAGGAGACAAGCATGAGCACGTATCGCCATCTGGAAACCCAACCGATAGCTGGCGCACTGGGCGCCGAGATCCGCGGCATCGATCTGTCGCGGCCCTTGTCGGACGATCAATTCGACGACGTGCGCGCCGCGCTGCACGAGCATCTGGTGGTGTTCTTCCGCGACCAGCAGCTGACGCCGCAGCAGCACATCGATTTCAGTTCGCGCTTCGGCGAGCTGCTGGAAGTGCCGTTCGTGCGGGCGCTGGACGGACACCCGACCATCCTGCCCGTGATGAAAGGCAAGTCGGAAACCACCCGGCGCCTGTTCGGCGGCCTGTGGCACACGGACATGAGCTACGCCGAGGAGCCGCCGCTGGGCTCGGCGCTATACGGCCGCGTCATACCGCCCTATGGCGGCGACACCATGTGGGCCAATATGTACCGCGCCTACGACGCCCTGTCGGACAAGCTGAAGCAGATCCTGGACGGGCTGGGCGCGGTGCACAGCGCGGTGCGCTCCTATGGCGCGGGCGGCGCGGTGGTGAACAACGGCGACCCAGCCCACAAGATGGACGTGCGCACCGACGACCGCGCCGTCAGCGAGGTGGTCCATCCCGTGGTGCGCGTGCACCCGGCCACGGGCAAGAAGGCGCTGTATGTGAACGGCACGTACACGCTGCGCTTTGACGGCATGACCCAGGAAGAAAGCGAACCCCTGCTGCAATTCCTGTACCGCCACGCGGCGCGGCCGGAATTCACCTGCCGCTTCCGCTGGACGCCGGGTTCGCTGGCGCTGTGGGACAACCGCTGCACCCAGCACCTGGCGATGAACGACTACGACGGCTTCGACCGCGAGATGCACCGCACCACGATCTCGGGCGACCGGCCGATCGCGGTCGCGCGCTAGGCTATCCGGAATGGCTCAGCGCGGCGGCTTCAGCGGCAAGAGCCGCCGATAGCCTGCCGGCAGCGGCTGGGCGGCGTGCTCTGCGACCGTGCGCGCCAGCCGCTGCGCCAACTCCGGCGGGAACGGCTTGGCGCGCCGCGTTTCCAGGTCCACGTGCAGCGACAACTGCTCCATCGTGGCCGCGACGTAGCCGTCGCGCGTCTGCATCAACTCCATCAGGCACAGCAGGCGCTTGTCATCCGCTTCCAGCAGGCGGATACGCAGTGCCAGCGGATCGCCCGCCAGCACTTCGCGCAGATAGGCCACGTGCACGTTCATCGTGTAGATGCCGCAGCGCGTGGCCTCGGTGTAGTCCAACCCTACCCCGACCTCGCGCAGCAGCTGGAAGCCGACGCGGTCGAAGATGCCCACGTAATGGGCCGCGTTCATGTGGCCGTACTCGTCGATCCAGGCGGGATCCACGCTCAGGGTCGTGGACGGGAGGGCTGATGTCATGGCTTCCTCGGGGACAGGGTTTTCGCTCAACGCATGACATTAGCCGAGGCCGGCCGGCGGATCAACGCCGGCGGCTTCGTACCGGGGAGGAAGCCGTAGGTCGTAAGCCCCACGGACTGCACGCCGTCCTCGCACTAGTTCCTCCCGTCTGGCCGGCGCCGGCCAGATGGCGGATGGAACGCCAGGCCGCCGGGAAAATGGTCCATCCGCGCCCCGCCATCCAGACGATAGGCGAACGGCGTCATATACCGCACCCTGGCGGACAGGCGTAAGTAGACAAGTTCGCGTCTTGATTCTCAAGGCGACGCTGCAAACGCGCAGAGGCGCGCGCTCAAGGTCGGGGAACCAAGATGAATATCCTGTTGGCGTTCACGCCATTCATCGTGTTTGTCATCATAGAAAGAACCGTCGGCGTACTGGAAGGACTGGCGGCCGGCACCTTCGTATCCGCCGGGCTGGTGCTGCGCGACTGGCTCAGCCCCGAACGGCGCATCAAGATCCTGGAAACCGGCACGCTGCTGCTGTTCATGGGACTGACCCTGTATGCCCCGATGGTGGACGGCGATTCCTGGACGATCGCGCAGGCGCGCCTGCGGGTCGACGCCGGGATGCTGGTCCTGGTGCTGCTGACCCTGGCGCTGCGCCGGCCATTCACCCTGGAGTACGCGCGGGAAAAAGAACCGGAGTATGTCTGGAAGAACCGCCGCTACGCCCGCATGAACTATGCCGTCGCAATGGCTTGGGCGCTGGCCTTCGCGACCATGGTGGCGGCGGACGTGCTGCTGCTGTACAGGCCGCAACTGCCGCAGGCCATCGCGATCGCCGTGACGGTGGCGGCGCTGGCCGGCGCGATGAAATTCACCGCCTGGTATCCGGACCGGGTGTCGGCGACAACGCTGAGGTAGGCCGCCTCGAATCGGCGGGCCGCGCGATACGCGGGCGTAGCGGTATCGGCGCTGCAGCAGCTACTGGAAGTGGTAGCGTTCGCGGTAGCCCACCGGCGACATGCCGCAGTACTTGTTGAAAATATCGCGGAAGGCCTTGGTGTCGTTGTAGCCGACTTCGTACATGACTTCGGCCACGCTCTTGCGCGAGGTTTCCAGCCGCTTCTTGGCGGCTTCCACGCGCACCCGCTGCACATATTCCACGATGCTGTTGCCCGTGGCCTGGCGAAAGCGCCGCTCCAGCGTGCGGCGGCCCATGGCGTGGCGGTCGGCCAGTTCCTCGACGGTGATCTTTTCTGTGTAGCGGCCTTCGATGTAGTCCTGCACCGCGCGCACGACCTCGTCGGCGTGGGACTTCTGCCCCATGAACACCGTAAACGGCAGCTGGCTCTGGCGGCTCCAGTCCAGCTGGAAATACTTGGCGCACCAGATGGCGGTATCGCGATCGGTGTACTTTTCGATCAGGTGCAGCACCAGATGCGCGGCGGAGAACGCGCCGCCGCTGGTGTAGATGCCGTTATCGGCCATGACGATGCGGTCGCTGACCCATTGCACGCTGGGAAACAGGCTGGCATAGAGGTTCTGCGCCACCCAGTGCACCACCGCCTGCTGGCCGTCCAGCACGCCGCCCGCGGCCAGCAGCGCGGCGCCCATGCACAGGCTGGCGACTTCGCCGCCCTCGCGGTGATGGCGCGACAGCCATTCGATCAGTTCGCGGTTGGACAGCACCGCGTCGGACACCGATCCCAGCAACGGCGGCGCGATGCAGATGTCGATGTCATGGGCATCGGCCAGGACCATGTCGGCCTGCACCGTGATGCGGCCCTGGTCCAGGCGGACTTCGCGGGTCAGGGCCAGGGTGCGCACCGTGAACCGGGGTTCGCGCCCATGCGCGGCCAAGTATTCGTTGGCGACCAGAAAGCCATGCCTGGCGGTTTCCAGCGAGGCAATGTTCGCCCCCAGGGGCAGCAGGAAAGCGACGTTTTTCATCCTGCAAAGCATACCCCCGCCGGCTGTCGCAATCCACCCTCAAGATTGTCGCAATTGCCTATCGGAAATCGCTGCCGATCTCGATACAGTGACACTTACCGGAATGAGATCCGGGCTGCGCAGAGGCGGCTTGCGGGCGTCCTGGCGCGGAACAGAACAACGTGGATCCAAGGAGTTACTAATGGAAAAGTATGTAGACGGTTTCCTGCTGCCGGTGCCCAAGGCCAACCTCGAAACCTACCGGAAGATGGCCCAACAGGCGCAGACAGTCTGGCTGGAGTATGGCGCGCTGGATTACCGCGAATGCGTCGCGGAAGATATCGACAAGGAAGGCGCTGGCTCGTTCAGCGCCGCCGCCGGCGCGCGCGAGGGGGAGACGGTGGTGTTCGCGTGGATCACCTACGCCAGCAAGGCGGATCGCGACGAGATCAATGCCAAGGTCATGGCTGACCCCCGCCTTGGGGAAAATTGCTGCGAAGGCGTGTTCGATTTCAAGCGCATGTGCTGGGGCGGCTTCACCACGCTGGTAGGAAACTGAGGCGATCGGAAATCCTTCCCCGCCCTTTCAAACTGAACATTCTGGAGACCCCCCATGGCAAATCCTGCAAGCAAACCCATCCCCGAAGGCATGCACACGCTCACCGCGCACATCGTGTGCGAAGGCGCGGCGGATGCCATCGACTTCTACAAAAAGGCTTTCAACGCCGAGGAGCTGGCGCGGCTGCCCGGCCCCAACGGCAAGATCATGCATGCCGCCATACGCATCGGCGATTCCGTCATGATGCTGATGGACGACTTCCCCGAATGGGGCAGCCTGGGTCCGAAGGCGCTCAAGGGCACGCCCGTTACGCTGCATCTCTACGTCAATGACGTGGACGCCGCCATGAAGCAGGCGGTGGCGGCCGGGGCCCAGGTGACCATGCCCGTGGCGGACATGTTCTGGGGCGACCGCTATGGGCAGGTGGTGGACCCTTGCGGCCATCGCTGGTCCATCGCCACGCACAAGTTCGACCTGACGCCGCAAGAGGTGCAGGAGAACATGGCGAAGATGGGTCCGATGGAAGGCTGCGGCGATCCGTCAAAGAAACAGGGTTAAGCGGCCGGCTGCGGATACGGTCCCAGGAAATCCAGCTTGCCGATCTTCACTCCCGCCTGGCGCAGGATGGCGTACGCCGTCGTCACGTGGAAGTAGAAGTTCGGCAGCGCGAACGTCAGCAGATAGTCGTCGCCGCGGAATTCCTGCTTGAAGTCGCCGAACGCCAGCGAAACCTTGCGGCCTTCGGCTCCATCCAGCCTATCCGCCGCCACCTCCTGCAAGTACGCAATGGTGGCGGCGATGCGCTGCTGCAATTGCTCGAAAGTGGTTTCCTCGTCGGGGAATTTGGGCGCTTCCACCCGCGACAGGCGCTGCACGGCGAACTTGGACGCATCGCTGGCGCGCTGAATCTGGCCGCTCAGCGGATACATGTCCGGGGCCAGGCGAGCATTGATGAGCTCGGCCGGATCCATGCCGGCGGCCGCGGCATGATCGGCGGCCTTTTGCAGCAGCGCGGCCAGGACGTTGAGACCGCGGACGAAGGCAGGCACGCTGGCCTGGTACATGGAAAGAGACATGATGGGGACTCCGGACAAGAACTGGGCGGCCCGCGCGGGACGCGTCGGCGCGCCGGGGAATACGCTGATCTTACCGCCGCGCCCGAGGCCGGGCTCCGGCCCCTTATGCGTTCGAAAACGCGGCGCCCGGACCCTGGCCTATTCCGCCTGGCCGGGGGCCACGCGGCGCTGCCCCTGAAAGAAGCGCCAGATCAACGCCGAGGCGTCCGGCCCGCTGCGCGCGTGATACCTCACCGAGGCATCGCCGCCGCTCCAGGCATGCTCCACCAGCGTGATTTCGCATAGCCGAAGCACTGTCCGGCTGCCGCGCAGCATGTCCACGCGGCGGTAGGATTTGTCGGTACCCAGGCCCAGCACGCGCTCGACCGGCACGCTTTCCGGCGGCAGGTCGTTCACGGCACGGAACTGTTCAAACAGTTGCCTGGCGTTGCGCGGCGCCACCGTCGGGTCCAGTTGTCCTTGCAGAATCATGGCGGGCATGCCAAGCCGGAACACGGCCGGATCCGCGACCTTTTCCAGCAAGGGCAACAGCGGCTTGAGCGCGCCGCGCCGCATGGTGCCGATGCCGCCGGTGGCGCTGTGGGCGTCGCCGGCCACCGGCCCGGAATGCATGGCCACCGCAGCGATCAGGCGCGGATGCCGCAAGGCTACCAGCGCGGCCATGCCTGCGCCCGCCGACAGGCCTGCGATGTAGATGCGTTCGGGGTCCAAGGCATACTTGGCGCACTCCGCGCGGATCAGCGCGGCGATCAGATCGGCTTCCGCCCCGCCGTGCGCGTCGTCCGGCTGGAACCAGCGCCAGCAGCGCTGCACCTGACGAGCCATGGACTGCTGCGGATACAGCACCATGAAGCCACCCGCGTCGGCCCATTGATTCATGCGCGAGCCGCGGGCGAACGAGAGCGAGGTCTGCCTGCAGCCGTGCAGCATCACCACCAGCGGCATGCCGGCGCGCGGCGCGGCAGCGGGCGTGTAGCGCGCGAAGGTGAGACGGCGGCCTTGCCCGTCCGAGAATTGCCGGGAGGCTTCCCAGCGGCCCGCCCCCAACGAAGGCGCGGCGGCGCTGCGCGAGGCAGAGGCCGCCGCCGGCTTGGCCGCCTTGCGCTTGGGCGCGCCGCGCTTCTTGGCGGTCTTGGGAACGGCCATGCGCATGGCGGCGCGCTGCAATTTGCCGATCTTCTTCGCGGCCTTGAAAAACAGATTGGTAAAACTGCGCGCCATTGCGAGGCCTCGGCCAGTAAACCTGCGTTTGCTTGCGCGCTGAATGTATCACAGAGTAACTTCCAGACAGCCCTTTTCGCGCGCCGGCGCTTCCCCCGATTTGCAGTAGATCAAGCGGGCTGCACGCTGCGCGCGGCAAGCCCGCTTGTCGGCTTGAGCCGCCGCGCCAAAGCGCCTAAGGTGTACACCTGAACCAACCAAGACGCATTCATGTTCCCCAACGACAGACCCCAGACCCTGGGCGAGGAAATCGCCAACGCCATCAGCCACGGCGTCGGCGCCGCGGGCGCCCTGGCCTCCGCTCCCATCCTGATCCTGGCCGCCGTGCGCCAGGGCGACGCCGCCTTCATCGCGGGCGCTGCGGTCTTCGCCGCGACGATGTGCCTGCTGTACCTGGCGTCCACCATCTATCACGCGCTGCCCAAGAGCCGCGCCAAGCAGCTGTTCAACGTGCTGGACCATTCCGCCATCTATCTGCTGATCGCGGGCACCTACACGCCCTTCGCCTTGGGCGCCCTGCGCGGGCCCTGGGGCTGGACCCTGTTCGGCCTGGTCTGGGGCATGGCGCTGCTGGGCGTAGGGCTGAAAGCCAGCAAGCGGCTCAACCGTCCCGCCATCTCCACGGGCCTGTACCTGGCGATGGGCTGGCTAGTCATCATCGCGGTCAATCCCCTGATCGAGCGCGTGCCCAGCGGCGGCCTGTGGTGGCTGGTGGCGGGCGGGCTGGCCTACACCGGCGGCGTGGTGTTCTTCGTGCTCGACAACCGCTGGCGCTACAGCCATTTCATCTGGCATCTGTTCGTGCTCGCAGGCACGGCCTGCCACTTCTTCGCCGTGCTCTGGTACGCGGCCTGAGCGCCGCCCCGCAACGCTCAGCCGCGGCCCGGTCCGCCCGGCTGCGGCATGGCCAGCAGTCCGCGCTTCATCAGCGCCTTCATGCCGGGCACCAACAGCCCGCCGCCGAACAGCAGATCGCGCCATAGCCCCGGCCCCGACGCCTGGAAGCAAGGCGTCAAGGCGCGGCTGAGCGTCTGGTACATGCGCGAAGGCAGCAGCCGGCTGCGGGCGTAGCGCGCCGGCCCGGCGGCCGCGCCATGCTGCGCCAGGTTCCGCGCCAGCGCCAACGCATCCAGCACTGCCAGGGTCGTTCCCAGGCCCAGTTGCGGGCTCATCGCGTGGCCCGCGTCTCCCACGGCGCAATACGGACCCGCGGCCAATCCGCGCGGCCAGGTATGGCGGTAGGTAGCCACCGCCAGATCGTCGTGCCGCGTGATCTGGTCCACCACCGGCGCGGCCTCGGGCCACAGGGACAGCATGCGCTCCTTCCAGGCGCCGATGGGCGCGGCGCGCCAGGCCGGCAGGGCATCGTGGCGGATGCTCCAGAACAGCGACAGGCGCACGCCCCGCGGGCCGATCTCGGTAGGCAGCAGGCCCATCATTTCGCGGGTGCCGCGAAAGCGCTGCAATAGCTGTGTGGCGCCAGCCCAATCGGGCGTCCAGAACTGGCCCCACAACGCGCCCCACGCGTAGACGCGCGAACTCGCCGCCAGCCCGACCTGCTCGCGCAGCGCGGAGGCGGCGCCGTCGGCCACCACGAACACATCGAAGCTGGACTCGGCCCGGGCTTCGCCCGTGCCGTGCGTCACGTGCGCCCTGCCCTCGCGGGTCGCAAGCGTCTCAACCGGACAGCCGAACGAGAACAGGGCGCCCGCGCGCCGCGCCGCCTCGAACAGCACCCCGCCCAACGCCGCCCGCGTCACCGCCCGCGCGCCGTCGCCCACGTAATCGATGTCGACGACCCGCCAGCCGCGATGCGACAGACCCAGCAGGCGGTCGATCGGCGCGCCCACGTTCAGCGCCGCGACGTCGACGCCCAGCGATTTGAGCGCGCGCACGCCAGGCGGCTGCAGCAGCAGCCCGGCGCCCAGCGTGGTGAACCCTTGGTGCTTTTCAAAGACGCGCACCCGATGGCCGGCTTGCGCCAGCGCCAGCGCGGCGGCGAGTCCGGCGCTGCCTGCGCCGGCGATGCCGATGGATAGCGGCGATTGCGTAGTAGTCATGGAGTGGCCTAGCCCGGCTGCCCGAAGGGGCTGCCGCGGGAGCCGGCATAGTACCAACTGCCTTCACGCTTCGCGCAGGTACTCCGTCGGCGGACGGCCCAGCACCCGCCGGAACATCGTCGAGAACGCCGCCGGGCTCTGGTAGCCGAAATCCAGCGCGATGGCGGTCACCGGATCGCCCGCGGCCAGCCGTGTCAAGGCCAGCACCACACAGGCGCGCTGACGCCATTCCGAAAACGCCATGCCCGTCTGCTGGCGGAAATGGCGGCTGAATGTGCGCGGGCTCATATGCAATCGTTCGGCCCAGGTTTGCGGCGCGGCGCGCGCGTCTGGCGCGGCGATGAAGGCCCTGCACAAGGGCGCCAGGCGCTTGTCGCGCGGCAGCGGGATATGCAGCGGCAGCACCGGCGCGCGCTCGACCTCATGCAGCAGCAGGGCCGCCAGCGCGCCGTCGCGCCCCGCCAGGTCGTACTCGGCCGGCATGTCCACCGCGTCCAGCAGCAGCTGCCGCAACAACGGCGAGACCTCGATCACTTCGCAGGCCTGCCGGTCCGCGCGCGCCGCTCCGGGCTCGATGTAGGCGCTGCGGGTGCTGACATCCAGCATGCGGACCTGGTGCGTTACGCCCGCCGGGATCCACACCGCGCGCTGCGGCGGCACTACCCAGTTGCCGTCGCGCGTGACCACGTGCATGACGCCGGTGGCGCCATACAGCAGTTGCGCGCGGCGGTGCGCGTGGGCCGGCAACAGCCGGCCTGGCGGATAGTCGTTGCCGATGGCGACGACGGCGCGGTCCAGATGGTCGTAGCGGTCGATGTGGGTATTGCGCATCGTCTGGGGCTCATGGCCTGGGACTCATGGCCTGTTCATACCACCTGCCGGGCAGGTCGATTGGCCGAAACTCGAACATTATTGTCTCATCCTCGAAAGCGGGCCACAGCCCGCAGCCGTATCGTGACTGCTTTCCCTGGAAGGACGCAGCATGCTTTATCTGATTCTGGCCCTGTTCGGCTGCTTGAGCGGCGTGACCACCGTGCTGTTCGGTTTCGGCGGCGGTTTCGTCGTGGTGCCCGTGCTGTACGCGGTGCTGACGTCCGCGCACGGGGCGCACGACGCCATCGGCCTGGCGGCCATGCACATCGCGGTGGCCACGTCCACCTGCGTCATGATCGTGAATTCGATCGCGGCCACGCGCAAGCACCAGCGCGCCGGCAACATCCTGCGCGCCTATGTGTGGCCCCTGGCCGGCTTCATCGCCGTGGGCGCGGCGTTGGGCGCGCTGGCCGCCACCCGCGCCAGCGGCGATCTGGTGCGCTATGCCTTCATCGCCTACTTGGGCGTGACCATCCTGGACTGCCTCTTGCGCCAGGGCTTCATGGCGCAGGGGGACGAGCGGCCCCGTCCGCTGGGCCACGGCGTGCTGGTGGGCGGCGGCCTGGCCATCGGCGTGGTCGCTGCCTTCCTGGGGGTGGGCGGCAGCGTCATGACCGTGCCGCTGCTGCGGCGCCGCGGCCTGCCCATGGCCAAGGCGGCGGCGATGGCCAATCCGCTGACGCTGCCCGTGGCGGTGGTGGGAACGCTGGCCTACATGGCGGCAGCCGGCGGCCTGGCCGCGCCCCTGGCGCCGTGGATCGTGGGCTATGTGGATCTGCTGGCCTTCGCCGCATTGGCGCTGGGCTCGTTGGCCGGCATCCGCCTGGCCGCGCCGCTGATCCCGCGCATCCCGGACCATCTGCACGCCCGGGTCTATGTGCTGCTGCTGGCGCTGGTGATGCTGAGCATGCTGCTCATCTAGGACCCGTCCCGCAAAAACCTAAGGAAACATCGCGGCCAGCAGCGACTACGAAACCGCGCAAAACGTTTCCGCCGCGCCCTTGGGGGGCTCCCTCCCAGGGCGCTTGCGCATCCCGTGGCCTGCCGACACAGGAAAACACATCGCGAAACTTGCCCCGAGGCGGGCCGGGTTGTCATCATGGCCCGACATTCAACCGGAACAAGGAGGTTTCATGCAGCGTTCCACTTATGCATTCCTGTCCGCCGCCGTGCTGGCGACGGCGCTGTCCGGTGCTCCCGCCCTTGCGCAGCAAGCCAGCCAGGCCCAAGGCCAGACCCAGGCCCAGCCGCGCATGGCGCCCCCGCCCGCGATCCAGCCGACCGACCAGCAACTGCAGCGTTTCGCTTCGGCATCGCAGAAGATTTCCGGCGTCGTCGACGAATACCGCCCCAAGGTCGACGCCGCCAAGACGGATCAGGCCAAGCAGAAGGTCGTTGAGGAAGCCGACGCCAAGATGGTGAAGCTGGTGCAGGCCGACGGCCTGAGCGTCGAGGAATTCAACGGCATCGGCCAGGCCATACAGCAGGACCCCCAGCTCAAGCAACGCTTGATGAGCATGGGCAAGGGCGCCCCCGCCGCGAAGTAAGGCTCTCCGAGAGCTAGCCCTGGCGCCATCCGTCCTACTCTGGACGGGTGGCGTTTTTTTGTTTTCCGGTTGCCGTCCTGCCCTGCTTCACCCTGCCCGCCGCGGCCTTGAGCAGGCGCTGGAAAGTCGGGCATTGCGCATGGTTGGGGGCCGGACATACCGCGGCATGGCGCAAGCCCTGGCTCATGGCCCGCAAGCGCTTGATGGTCGCGTCGATGCTGTCGGCCTTGTCCAGCAACAACTGCCGGTCCACCTGCGGCGCTCCCTCGGGGGTGAGCATGGCCTGGATCTCGTCCAGCGACAGGCCGCCGGCCTGCCCCAGCGCAATCAGCGCCAGTTGATCCAGCACGCCGGGCGCAAAGCGCCGACGCTCGCCGGCGGCGCTGACCGCCGCGATCAAGCCCTTATTTTCATAGAACCGCAGCGTGGAGGCCGGCAGGCCCGTGCGCCGGACCACTTCCGAAATATCCATGGCGCTCTCCTTGACTTGAAGTTGACTTCAACTTTTATCATGCCCGCATACGATGATTTCATCAATGCAAGGACCGGACATGATATCGATGGAAATAGCGGCAAAAGTAGTTTTGATCGGGATCGGCGCGACCGTCGTGATGGACCTGTGGGCCATGCTCCAGAAGGCCCTGGGCATGCCCACGCTGGGCTACGCGATGGTTGGCCGCTGGGCCGGCCACTTGTGCCTGGGCACATACGCGCACGCCAATATCGGCCGGGCCGAGCCCATACCCGGCGAATCACCTCTGGGGTGGACGATCCACTACGCCGTGGGCCTCGCTTTCGCCGCGCTGCTGATCGGCGTCCAGGGCGCGGCGTGGCTGCGCGATCCCACCTGGCTGCCTGCCGTGGCCGTGGGCCTGGCGACCGTCGTCATGCCCTTCTTCCTGATGCAGCCCGCCATGGGCGCGGGCATCGCCGCATCCCGCACGCCTACGCCCTGGAAGAACCGCCTGCGCAGCCTGGTGACGCATGCGGTGTTCGGGTACGGCCTTTATCTGTCCGCCGCCTTGCTCAAGCTGGTGTGGGACTGACGCCTTCCCGGCATGCTCCAGGCCGAGCCATCTAAGATGGAGCCGAGCAGGAATCCCCTGAACGACCCAGACCCGGAGGAATTTTGACCTTGACCGCAAAACCCTCTGACGAACTGACGATCCGCCGCGCGAGCGTGGAGGATGCTCCCGCCGTATTGCAGATCTTCGACGAGGTGATTGCCTGGTTCGTCGGCATGGGCAACGAGGGCCAATGGGGAAGCGAGCCCTGGTCGGCGTTGCCGCAGCGTATCGCACGAGTGACGGAGTCCTGCGCGCTGCCCGGGGCCTGGGTGGCCGAGGGGCCGGGAGGCGGCATCCATGGCGCGCTGGTGTTGGGCGACGCCATGCCTTACGTGCCCGCGGCGACCGGCCCGGAAGTCTACGTGAGACTGCTCGTCGCCTCCCGGGATGCGCGGGCGCGCGGCATCGGCAGACGCCTGCTGGCCTTTGCCGATGACCAGGCGCGTGCCGCGGGGGTGGACCGCCTGCGCGTGGACTGCTACGGCGGCGGCAGCGAAGCCCTGGTGCGCTTTTATGAATCCTGCGGCTACGCCCGGATCTCGACCTTCGACGTAAACGGTTGGCCCGGCCAATTGTTGGGCCGCAAACTTGGGTAGACCCTGAATGACTGCAATTCCAGACGCTTTCCTCGCACACTACTTCGACCGCATCGGCTATCACGGCCCCGTCGAACCCACGCTGGACGCGCTGCGGCAACTCCATCTGCTGCATCCGCAAGCCATCCCGTTTGAAAACCTGGCGCCGTATACCGGCCAGCGCGTTCCACTGGACCTGGACGCCCTTGTTGAAAAGATGATCGCGCGGCGGCGCGGCGGATACTGCTTCGAGCACAACACGCTGCTACTCGCCGTACTGCGACAGATGGGCTTTCACGTCACCCCGCTGATCGCGCGGGTGCGTTGGCAGGTGCCCGCGGAAATCCACACGGGGCTGACCCATATGCTGTTGCGCGTGGAACTGGAGGGCCGCAGCTGGTTCGCCGACGTAGCCTTCGGATCCACTACGCAGACCGCCCCTCTGGAATTCCTGCCCGGTATCGCTCAAACCACTCCCCACGGCGTGTTCCGCATCGCCCAGGCGGGAGATGAGCTGAGCCTGGAGTTCCAGACGTCCGCCGGCTGGCAGACGGTATATCGCTACACGCTGGAACCCGCGGCCGACGTGGATTTTGAAATCGGCAACTGGTACACCTCGACCCATCCCCAGTCGGTGTTCCTGAACAGCCTGCTCATCAGCCGCACCCAGCCCGGCGCCCGCGAACTGATGGTGAACGATACCTACACCCGCCGCGACAACGACGGCAGCCTGCAGAAGCATCAATATGCCGACGCGTCGGCGTGGGCAGCATGCCTGCGGCAACGCTTCGACCTCGATCTTGGCCTCGATGAAGCCGTCAGCCTGTTCCGGCGTGTCGCGGCGCACAGCGCTGAAGCGGGCGTCGCCGAACTCGCTCCAGGCTGACCTTGCCGAACGGCCAGCGCGCGCGTTGTCGGGCGCCAGTCAGCCTTGCTGCCTGCGCAACCGGTTATCCTATTCCGGATTCCCTCACCGACACGTAGAAGGAGCGCAGTATCTTGACCCCGGAACTCACCCTCTATGACCTGGCCGGCGCCGATGCCTCGCTGCGCTTCAGCCCGCATTGCTGGAAGACCCACATGGCCCTGGCCCACAAGGGCCTGAGCGCGACCACGGTGCCCTGGCGCTTCACGGAAAAGGAAGCGATCGACTTTTCCGGCCAGAAGCTGGTACCGGTGCTGGTCAACGGCACGCATGTGGTCAGCGATTCCTGGCAGATCGCCTGCTATCTGGAAGACACCTTCCCCGAGCGGCCCTCGCTGTTCGGCGGCGCCAGCGGCCGCGCGCTGAGCCTGTTCGCGAATTCATGGGCCGACACCACGCTGGTGCCGACGCTGGCGCGGCTGCTGCTGCCCAGCATCCACGGCCTGATCCATGAAAAAGACCGGGACTATTTTCGCGCCACGCGGGAAAAGCGCTTCGGCAAGCTGGAAGACCTGCCCGCGGGCTACGAGGATCAGGTTGCCGCCTTGCGTTCCGCGCTGCTGCCCTTGCGGCAGATGCTGGGCAAGCAGCCCTATCTGGCGGGCGAGCAGCCGGCCTATGCCGACTATGCCGTGTTCGGCATGTTCATGTGGGCGCGCTGCACCAGCGCGCTGGAACTGCTGGCCGGGGACGACCCAGTCCATGCCTGGCGCGAGCGGCTGCTCGACGCCTACGGCGGCCTGGCGCGCCGCGCACCGACGGCGCAATCCTGAGAGGCGCCTGCCCCGCGTTGGCGGGCGTCAGGTCTTCAGCCGGTAGCCGGTCTTGAAGATCCAGCGCACGCCGACCAGGCAGGCCAGCAGGAACACCAGCGTCATGCCCACGCTGACGCCGACGCTGACGTCCGACACGCCATAAAAGGCCCAGCGGAAGCCGCTGACCAGGTAGACCACCGGGTTGAACAGAGTGGCGGTCTGCCAGAACGGCGGCAGCATCTTGATCGAATAGAAGGTGCCGCCCAGGAAGGTCAGCGGCGTGATGATCATCAGCGGGATGATCTGCAGCTTCTCGAAGCCGTCGGCCCAGATGCCGATGATGAAGCCGAACAGGCTGAAGGTGACGGCCGTCAGCACCAGGAAGCCCAGCATCCAGAACGGATGCGCGACCTCGAACGACACGAACAGGCGCGCCGTGGCCAGCATGATCAGCCCCAGGATGATGGACTTGCTGGCGGCGGCCCCAACGTAGCCCATGACGATCTCCACGTAGGAGATGGGCGCCGAGTGGATTTCGTAGATGGTGCCCGAGAACCTGGGCATGTAGATGCCGAAGGACGCGTTGGCGATGCTTTGCGTCAGCAGCGACAGCATGATCATGCCGGGCACGATGAAGGCCCCGTAGCTCACGCCGTCGATCTCGACCATGTGCGAGCCGATGGCGGAGCCGAACACCACGAAGTACAGCGAGGTGGAGATCACGGGCGACAGCACGCTTTGCATCAGCGTGCGCCAGGCGCGGGCCATTTCAAACAGGTAGATAGCGCGGATGGCGTAGAAGTTCATGATTGACCGTGCACCAGGCTGACAAAGATATCCTCGAGCGAGCTTTCCGACGAATTCAGGTCGGTGAATTCGATCTCCAGCCGGGCGAGTTCGTGCAGCAGCCGGGAGATTTCCCCGCCGCCCTGGTTATCGTAGGTGTAGACCAGCTTGTGGCCGTTGTCGGACAGGTCCAGCTGGAAGGCGTCCAGCGCCGTGGGGATGCCGGGCAGCGGCGCCTTCAGGGTCAGCGCCAGCTGGCGCTTGCCCAGCTTGGCCATCAGCGCGTGCTTTTCCTCGACCAGGATGATCTCGCCCTTGCGGATCACGCCGATGCGGTCGGCCATTTCCTGGGCTTCCTCGATGTAGTGCGTGGTCAGGATGATGGTGACGCCGCTTTCGCGCAGCTGCCGCACCATTTCCCACATGCCGCGCCGCAGTTCAACGTCCACGCCGGCGGTGGGTTCGTCCAGGAACAGGATGGCGGGTTCGTGCGACAGCGCCTTGGCGATCATGACGCGGCGTTTCATGCCGCCGGACAGCGCCATGATGCGGCTGTCCTTCTTGTCCCACAGGGACAGGTCGCGCAGCACTTTCTCGACGTAGGCGTGGTCCGCCGGCTTGCCGAACAGGCCGCGGCTGAAGTTGACCGTGTTCCAGACGCTTTCGAACGCGTCGGTCGAGATCTCTTGCGGCACCAGGCCGATCTTGGCGCGGGCCGCCCGGAATTCCGAGACGATGTCGTGGCCGTCGGCCAGCACGCGGCCGGCGGTGGGATTGACGATGCCGCAGATGATGCTGATCAGCGTGGTCTTGCCCGCGCCGTTGGGCCCGAGCAGGGCGAAGATCTCGCCGCGCCGGATGTCCAGGTTCACGCTCTTGAGCGCCTGGAATCCGGATGCGTACCGTTTGGATAGATCCTGAACTGAAATGACCGGCTGCACACGCGCCCCCGACTGGATGGATAGCCAGGGATTTTAACCGTCATGCGTGACAGGCTTGTTCGGTGTGACGGAACAGTGTGTTTGGCGGACTGCGCAATCCCTGCTCAGCGCCCCCAGCGCAGCACCAGCGGGTCCAGGCGGCGGGCGGTCTCCAGCAGGCCCTGGCGGACCTCCTCGCGCATGGCCGGCAGCGGGTGGCGCGGCGCCTCGCAGGCGATCACCCCGCCGGCCTTCATCAAGGCCTTGGCACTGAGGATGCCGCCCTGACGATTCTCGTAATTGATCAGGGGCAGCCAGCGTTCGTACAGGCGGTAGGCCTCGTCCCGCCTGCCGGCGCGGTGGGCCTCGATGATGGGGCGCAGGCCGTCGGCGAAACCGCCGCCGGTCATGGAGCCCGTGGCGCCGGCGTCCAGGTCTGGCAGCAGGGTGATGGCTTCCTCGCCATCCCAGGGGCCTTCCACGGCAGCGCCGCCCGACGCGATCAGGTCGCGCAGCTTGGAGGCCGCGCCCGCCGTCTCGATCTTGAAGTAGGCCACGTGTTCGATCTCGCGCGCCATCCGCGCCAACGCCTGGGCCGACAGCGGCGTGCCCGCGACCGGCGCATCCTGGATCATGATGGGGATGTCCACCGCATCGGACACGCGCTGGAAGAACCCCGTCACCTGTTCCTCGGACACGCGGATCGTGGCGCCATGGTAGGGCGGCATGATCATCAGCATGGCGGCGCCCTGCTCCTGCGCACGGCGGCTGCGCGCGGCGCAGACCTGGGTGCTGAAGTGCGTGGTGGTCACGATGACCGGCACGCGGCCGGCGACGTGCTCCAGGATGGTCCGCGTCAGTATCTCGCGCTCGTCGTCCGACAGCACGAACTGCTCCGAGAAATTAGCCAGGATGCAGAGGCCATCGACGCCCGAGTCGATCATGAAATCCACTGCCCGCTTCTGGCTGGGGAGGTCCAGCTCGCCGGACTCGGTAAAGGTGGTGGGGACCACCGGGAATATGCCGCGATAGCGCGGGTTCTGGTAGGTAGCCATGGTTATTCGATGATGTTGAAGTGCTTGAGGTATTCGGTCTTCAGCGTCAGGCCCAGCCCGGGCTTGTCGTCGTCCAGGTCGATGAAGCCTTCCTTGGCCACCGGCTCGCCGTCGAAGATGTAATAGAACAGCTCGTTGCCGACTTCCACGTCGAACATGGGGAAGTACTCGCTCATCGGCGAAGCCAGCGTGCTCATCGTCAGGTGGTAGTTGTGCATCTGGCCGGCATGCGGCACGACCGGCACGCTGTAGGCCTCGCACAGCGCGTTGATCTTGTGCGCCGCCGTGATGCCGCCGACGCGGTTGGTGTCGTACTGCACCACCGACACCGCCTTGCGGTCCAGCAGCTGCTTGAAGCCGTAGAGCGAGAACTCGTGCTCGCCGCCGGAGATCGGAATCGAGGTCAGCTGGTTCAGTTCCGCATAGCCGTCGATGTCGTCGGCGATGACCGGTTCTTCCAGCCAGCGCGGCTCGAATTTCTCCAGCTTGGGCAGGATGCGCTTGGCGTATTCCAGGTTCCAGCCCATGTAGCACTCCAGCATCAGGTCGGTGTCGTAGCCGATCACCTCGCGCACCGCCTCCACCGATTTCAGGTTCTCCGACACGCCCTTCTGCAGATGCGCCGGACCATAGCCGAAACGCATCTTGAAGGCCGTGAAGCCCTGGTCCAGATAGGTCTGGGCTTCCTCCTGCATGGCTTTCAGGTCGGTTCGGTAGAGCTTGGAGTAATAGACCGGGATCTTCTCCTTGGTGCGGCCGCCCAACAGCTTGAAGACGGGCTTGTTCACCGACTTGCCCAGGATGTCCCAGATGGCCAGGTCGATGGCCGAAATCGCGGCCATGGTCACGCCCTTGCGGCCCCAGGCGTGGGTGGACCGGTACATGCGCTGCCACAGGTATTCGTAATCCCAGGGATCCTGCCCGATCACCAGCGGCGCCAGGTACTGGTCGATGATGGCCTTGGCCACGCGCGGCGCCAGCGCCACATTGCCCAGGCCGACGATGCCATCGTCCGTCTCCACCTCGACCACGGTCCAGCCGTGGAAACGGAAGGTGCTCATGGTTTCCTGCTTGGAATACAGCAGGTCCATGGCGTTGGAGCAGAAGTTGCCCTGCGGCGGCACGGTCTTGCCGGTCCATTCGTAGACGCGGGCGCGGACGGATTTGATCTTCATGTAGCGTTCCTGCTTGAAATTGGGGGTACGGAGTGAATACGGCGGATCAGCCCGCCTGCGTCCGCGAGGCGCGGTGCGACAGGCCCATGCGGCAAGCGATCAGAAAGGCCTGCCAGGTGGCGTCCAGGTTGGCGCGACCCTGGCCGGCGATGTCATACGCCGTGCCGTGCGCCGGCGTGGTGATGGGAATGGGCAGGCCGCCCTGCACCGTCACACCGCGCGAGAAGCCCAGCAGCTTGATCGCGATCTGGCCCTGGTCGTGGTACATGGTGACGATGGCCTGGAACTCGCCGGCCTGCGCCTTCAGGAAGATGGTGTCGGCCGGGAACGGCCCCTGCACCGGCAGGCCTTCCTCGTTCAGCTGGCGCACGGCCGGCGCGATGATGTCCACCTCTTCGCGGCCGCAGGTGCCGCCGTCGCCGCCATGCGGGTTGAAGGCGGCCACCGCCACGCGCGGCTCGGCCATGCCGTTGGCCTGCAGCGAACGGTAGATCAGGCGGGTCGCGGCCTTGATGCCGTCGATGCTGAGCACGGCCGCCGCGTCCTTCAACGGAATGTGCGAGGAAACGCGCGAGGTCCACAGATCGCCCAGCGTGTTGAATTCGCAGAAGTACCCGGTCACGCCCAGGTACTTCGCGAAGTGATGCAGCTCGTCGTCATGCCCCAGGCCGCCCAGCTTCATGGCGTACTTGTTCAGGGGCGCGAAGCAGATGGCGTCGACATGGCCGTCGCGCGCCGCGTCCATGCAGGCGTTGAGCACCCGCAACACGGATGCGCCACCCGCCGCCTCGGCCTGGCCGAGGTGCACCTGGCCGGGCTGGATGGTGTCCATGGCCAGCCAGGCGGGCGCGCCGCTGTCCGGCCGGCCGCGCACCGCCTCGATGCTATCCACGGCTTGGGTGGCGACCTGCACGCCCGCCACCCGCTGGCCTTCGCGCCACAGCCACTCGTCGCCCACCAGCACGATGTTTGCCCGCTGCGTGGCTTCTGACCTGGCCAGCAGGCGCGCGATCAGTTCGGCGCCGATGCCGGCGGGATCGCCCAGGGTCAGGGCGATGACGGGTTTCTGCTGCGTGCTCATGTCTGGGTCATTCCACGGAAATGTTGTTCTTCTTGATGACGCCGGCGTAGCGCTGGTTCTCGCTCTTGTGGAACTGCGCGAACTGCTCCTGGGTCATCGGGTTGATGTCGGCGCCGATCGCCTGCAGGCGGGCCTGCGTGTCCGGCAGCGCCAGGATGCCGTTGACCGCGTCATGGATACGTTTCTGGTTGGCGGCGGGCGTGGCGCTGGGCATGTAGATGCCATACCAGGCGCTCATTTCCACGCCGGGCACGCCGGCTTCGGCCATGGTCGGCACGTCGGGCAGCTGGGCGTTGCGCTTGGCGCTAAGGACGGCCAGCGCGCGCACCTTGCCGCTCTTGATATGGGGAATCACGGAAGACGCGGTCTCGAACGCGATCTGCACCTGGCCGCCCATCAAGTCCACCAGCGCCGGGCCGCTGCCGCGGTACGGGATGTGGATCATCTGCACACCGGTGGCGTCCTTGAACAGTTCGGCGGCGATGTGCTGGGTGCTGCCGGAACCGCTGCTGGCGAAGTTGTAGGTACCCGGCTTGCTCTTGAGCAGCGCGACCAGTTCCTGCACCGACTTGGCCGGCACGTCGTTGTTGACCACCAGGATGTTGGGCACGGCGCCCACGAACACCACCGGCGTCAGGTCGCGGTCGTTGTCGTAGCCCAGCTTCAACAGGTGCGGCGCGATGGCGTGGGCGGTCGAGACGCCCATCACCATGGTGTGGCCGTCGGTGGACTTGGCCGCCAGGTCGGCCGCCAGCGTATTGGATGCGCCGGGCTTGTTCTCCACCACCACGGTCTGCTTGAGCAGAGGACCCAGCTTGTCGGCCACCGCGCGCGCCATGGCGTCGGTGCCGCCGCCCGGGGCCGATCCCACCAGCAGGCGCAGGGGCTTGTTGGGCCAGTCGGCGTTTTGCGCCTGGGCAGGCGCCAGGGCCGACAGGCACAGGGCGCCGGCCGCCATCGCGGCCAATAGCCGAGTCTTCATGGTTGTCTCCTTGGTTGATGTTTTTTTGCCCTGGGACGGGCAATCTTTTATGGGTCCATCTTAGAAAGAAGCTTCGTTTCCGTAAAATGAAACTTTTGCACCAATCGTTCACCTGAGGCGATCAATCATGGAACGCGCCATCCACGTCCCCGCCCTGCTGGCCCGCCTGCGCATGCGGCAGATCGTCCTGCTGCTGGCGATCGAAGAGCGCGGCACCCTGCGCGCGGCCGCCAGCCAGCTCAACATGACCCAGTCCGCCGCCAGCAAGATGCTGCACGAACTGGAGCTGGCCATCGGCCAGCCGCTGTATGGCCGGGTCGGCCGCGGCCTGGCCCTGACCGCGGCCGGCGAGTGCGTGATGGGATACTTCCGGGGCATGCGCGGGACGGTCTCGTCGCTGGCCCGCGAACTGGAGGAGCTGCGCCTGGGCAGCGCCGGCAAGCTGTTCATCGGCAGCATCATGGCGGCCTCGCCCGGCCACCTGACCGACGCCCTGCTGCGGCTGAAGCAAACCTATCCGCTGCTGGCGGTGGAGATTTCCACCGACACCAGCGACCTGCTGATCGGCCGCATGAACGAGGGCAAGCTGGACGTGGTGATCGGCCGCATGCTGACACTCTCCGACAGCCAGTACGTCTTTCGCCCCATCGGCGACGAGGCCTTGTCGGTGATCGCGGCGGTGGACCATCCATTGGCCGGCCGCAAGCGCGTGGGCTTCGAGGCCATGCTGGCGTATCCCTGGGTGCTGCAGCCGCATGGCAGTCCGATGCGCGACGTGATCGAACAGGAGTTCCGTTCGCACAACGCCGCCACACCCAAGGGACTGATCGAATCGGCCTCCATCCTGACCACCACCAACCTGGCGATGAAATCAACCATGCTGGGGGTGATACCGGAATCAGTGGCCAGCCGCTACGCGGCGCATGGCCTCCTGGCGATACTGCCCTACCAGATCCGGCAGAGCCTCACGGCCTTCGGCAGCATCGTGCCGCGGGACCGGCCGCTGAGCGCGGCCGCGCGTCATTTCGTAGGCCTGCTGCACGGCGACGAGGCGGTTTGAGGCCGCGCAATGTAAAGGAGAAAACGGCCCCCGGCGCAGGGAAAAACAGGTCTGGCGCAGTACAATCGCGTGTTGCGCATCGCGCGTTTTTTTGATCGAGGTCCACACGTGAGCGCATTGCCCGCCTGTCCCAAGTGCAAGTCCGAATACACCTATGAAGACGGCGCCCTCTACGTCTGCCCGGAATGCGCGCACGAATGGTCGTCGCAAGCCGCCGAGTCCTCCGACGAAGCGGCCAAGGTCTATCTCGATTCGGCCGGCAACGTGCTGCAGGACGGCGATACCGTCACCGTCATCAAGGACCTGAAGCTCAAGGGGTCGGGCGGCGTGATCAAGATGGGCACCAAGGTCAAGGGCATCCGCCTGGTCGATAGCGACCACGACATCGACTGCAAGATCGACGGCTTCGGACCGATGAGCTTGAAGTCGGAGTTCGTGAAGAAGGTCTAGCAGCGCGGCGCGTGGTGGGTTGCGCGCGGTGGAGCTTCCGGGTTCTTGCCGGAAGTCTTGCGCGCCCTGCCCATCCTACAGATCCTCGGTTTCTTCCGGCTTGGGCATCAGGTACGCCGTCAGCGTGCTGGACAGTCCCGCCATCACCCATAGCACGAAGAAAGACACGGTATAGAACCCCGTGCGTCCCGTAGGGACGTGGCCGAAAATCGCCACGTCCAGCGGATCGATCAGGGCGAAGATCAGCGCGCTCCCCGCCGCGGCCGCCATGAACGACGGCCACAGGATCCACATCAATGATCGCAAGCCCATCTGTTGTTCTCCCGGGTTACGGATTGGCGCTGGGCGCAACCTGCTCGATGACCAGGCCGCGCTTGACCACGCCCTCCTGGATCGGCTGGTTGCTGAAGTTCGAGAAGGCGAAGTAGATCGTGATGAAGCAGCCTATCATGGCCGCGAACGGGCCTGCCATCAGGATCCAGGGCCAGGGTTCGCGGTACCAGGGCTTGGCGGCTTTGGCGGATTGGGCGGGGTTCATGGGCATATCCTTTTCAATGCTCAGTCGGGTACATAGAAGCTGGCGGGCTCGTCGGTCTCGACCGGACGGCTCTCGCCGTCCTGGCCGCGCGCGCGCAGCGTGATGGCATGGGCGCCGGGCTCGGCGCCGGCCGGCGCGCGGATCACCATGGGTACCAGCTTGTTGGCCGCCGCTTCGACGTCGACCGTATCCGAACCCTGCTGCCCCATCATCACCTTCAGGCCGGGCATGCCTTCGGCCGCGAGCTGCAAGCGCATCGGCTGGTCGGAAGTATTGATGATCTGCAGGCGGTACACGTTCTCGATCATGCCGCCGGCGACTTCGCGTCCCAGCGCGCCGCGGTCGCGGATCACATCCACCCGCAAGGGGTTGCGCAGGGCCAGCGAGACCACGAAGGCAATGGCCAGCGCCAGGATCAGCGTGCCGTAGATCAGCACCCGCGGACGCAGCAGATGGGATCGGGCGCTCTTGGTGGATAGCCCGTCCAGCATGGCGCGTTCCGAGGTGTAGCGGATCAGGCCCGGCTCGTACTGCATCTTGTCCATGACCTGTTCGCAAGCGTCGATACAGGCGCCGCAGCCTATGCACATGTATTGCAGGCCGTCGCGGATGTCGATGCCGGTCGGGCAGACCTGCACGCACAGGCTGCAATCGACGCAGTCGCCCAGGCCGGCGGCCTTGTGGTCCACCTTGCGCGAACGGCCGCCTCGCGGATCGCCGCGGCGCTTGTCGTAGGTGACCACGAAGGTGTCGGGATCCACCATCACGCTCTGGAAGCGTGCGTAGGGGCACATGTACTTGCACACGGACTCGCGCATGAAGCCCGCGTTGCCCCAGGTGGCGAAGCCGTAGAACAGCATCCAGAACCACTGCCAGGGGCCCAGTTGCAGCGCGAACAGCTCATGGCCGAGTTCGCGGATGGGAGCGAAATAGCCGATGAAGGTTGAGCCCGTCCACCAGGCCAGCGCGATCCACAGGAAGTGCTTGGTGATCTTGAGACGCGCCTTGCGCCAGGTCCAGGGCGATTCGTCCAGGCGGATGCGCGCGACGCGGTCGCCTTCGACCTTGCGCTCGATCCACATGAAGATTTCGGTATAGACGGTCTGCGGACAGGCGTAGCCGCAGAACAGCCGCCCCGCCACCGCGGTGAACAGGAACAGCGCCAGCGCCGAGATCACCAGCAGCACAGCCAGGTAGACCACGTCCTGCGGCCACAGCACCAGGCCGAATAGATAGAACTTGCGCGCGCCCAGGTCGAACAGCACCGCCTGGCGGCCGTTCCACTGCAGCCAGGGCAGACCGTAGAAAATCAGCTGCGTAAGAAAGACAAACGCGATGCGCCAGCGGGCGAAGATGCCGCTGACGGAACGCGGGTAGATCTTGCTGCGCACGCCCGCCAGCGTCTGTTCCAGGGTTTCCGTCCCGGGACGCGGCGGCCTCACGTGCGGCCGCCAGGGCGGCGGGTCACCGTCAGGCGAATTGCCGACCCTTGCGGCTGACCCATCTTCCATTTGCTGCTCCCTGCTGTAAGTCCAGTGATATGGGGGCCGCGCCAGGCGCGGCCCCCGGACAAGCTCTGTAAAGCCTTTACTTCGTTGCCGTGGCCGGCGCGGCGCTCGCCGTCGCTTCGGGTTTGTTCGACAGGCCCCACACCCATGCGGTCAGGATCTTGATCTGCTCGGGCGTCAGGATGTCGCCGTGCGCCGGCATGCGGTTATCGCGGCCATCCAGGATGGTCTTGACGATGGTGGCCTCGGAACTGCCGTAGAGCCAGACGTCGTCCGTCAAGTTGGGCGCGCCCAGCGCCTGATTGCCCTTGCCGTCGACACCGTGACAGGCCACGCAGTAATTGGCGAACTCGCGCTTGCCGCGGAACACGCGGACCGGATCGGCCGTCAGGTCCGACAGCGAACGCACGTATTGCGCGATGTCGCCAGCGGTCTTGGCGTCGATCGCGGCCTTCCACGGCGGCATGACGCCTATACGGCCCTGCGTGATGGTCTGCGTGATGGCTTCAGGCGAACCGCCATGCAGCCAGTCGCCGTCGGCCAGGTTGGGGAAGCTGGGTCCGCCCTTGGCGTCCGAGCCATGGCATTGCGCGCAGGTGTTCAGGAACAGGCGCTGGCCGATTTCGCGGGCGCCCGGATCCTGGGCGATCTGCGGAATGTCCATGGTTTCGAAGCGCGCGTAGATCGGGCGTACGGCCTCGGCCATCTTGGCCTGCTGCCTGGCCACTTCTTCCGTGCTGCTGTAGCCCAGCTGGCCCTTGTATTCGCCCAGGCCCGGCATGAAGAACAGGTAGCCCAGGGCGAAGGCGCAGGCCAGCAGGTACATCCAGGTCCACCAGCCCGGCACCGGGTTGTTCAGCTCGGTCAGGTCGCCGTCCCAGACGTGGCCCGTGTCCTCGACCTTGCCGTTGGCCGGCTTGGTGCTGAGCCAGCGACGCTGCGTGTACAGCAGCCAGACGCACCAGACCACGCCGCCCACGGCGACGATCGAGATGAAATACCCCCAGAAGCCATTGACGAAATCGCTCATGACCGATTCGCTCCATCTTGTTGTCCCTGCCCGAACTCATCGGGCAGTGCGAACGGCAGCATGGCCGATTCGCGGTTGGCGCTCTGGCGGCCGCGCGAGCAGGCCCACCAGACGATGCCGAAGAAAGTTGCCATCGAGATGGCGGTGACGATTGCGCTCAGGTAGCCCAGCATGATCAGCCTCCCGCGGCCGCGGGCGCGGCGGCTTGAGTGGCGGGCTGCGCGGCGGACTGGGCCGCCTTTTTGGCCGCTTCCGCCTGCTTGGCCTGTTCGGCCTGCTTGGCCTTGCGCACGCCCACGCCCAACCCTTGCAGGTAGGCGACCAGCGCGTCTTCCTCGGTCTTGCCTTCGATGGCTTGGGGCGCCGCGGCGATCTCCTCGTCCGTGTAGGGCACGCCCAGCTTGCGCAGGGCGCGCATGCGGTCGCTCACGTTCTCGCCGGTGATGACGGTCTTTTCCAGCCAGGGATAGGCTGGCATGTTGGACTCCGGCACCACCTTGCGCGGGTCGCGCAGGTGGATGCGGTGCCAGTCGTCGGAATAGCGCTCGCCCACGCGCGCCAGGTCGGGACCGGTGCGTTTGGAGCCCCACAGGAACGGATGGTCGAACACCGATTCCGCGGCGATCGAATACGAACCGTAGCGCTGCACTTCGGCAGCCAGCACCCGCACCTGCTGCGAGTGGCAGCCGACGCAGCCTTCGCGGATGTAGACGTCGCGGCCCATCAGGCGCAGCGGGCTGTAAGGTTCGACGCCCGCGACGGGCTGGGTCGTGCTGTGCTGGAAGAACAGCGGCACGATCTGGACCAGGCCCGCGAAGGACACCACCAGGATGCTGGCGATGATCATCCAGCCGATGTTCTTCTCGAGCGTCTGGTGGGAAAAGAAACCAGATTTCTTGTTGGCCATGATGTCCTCGTCAAACAGTGGCCGGCGCGGCGGTCACGGGGACCGGCTGGCGTGCGGCATGGGGATCGTCTTGCGGAATGGCGGGGTTGACCGGCTGCGCGCCGCGCACCGTCATCCACACGTTCCAGGCCATGACGAACACACCCGACAGGAACAAAGTGCCACCCAGCAAACGGATCAGGTAGTACGGGACGCGCGTCTTCAGTTCTTCCACGAAGCTGTAGACCAGGGTGCCGTCGCTGGCGGTATCGCGCCACATCAGGCCCTGCTGCACGCCGGCGATCCACATGGCGGCGATGTACAGCACCACGCCGATGGTCGCGATCCAGAAGTGCAGTTCGATGGCCTTGACGCTGTACATCTTTTCGCGGCCATACAGGCGCGGGATCAGGTAGTAGAGCGAGCCGAAGGAGATCATGGCGACCCAGCCCAGCGCGCCCGAGTGCACGTGGCCGATGGTCCAGTCCGTGTAGTGCGACAGCGCGTTGACCGTGCGGATCGACATCATCGAGCCTTCGAAGGTCGACATGCCGTAGAACGACAGCGCCGTCACCATGAACTTCAGGATCGGATCGGTGCGCAGCTTGTACCAGGCGCCCTGCAAGGTCATGATGCCGTTGATCATGCCGCCCCAGGACGGCGCCAGCAGGATCAGCGAGAAGGTCATGCCCAGCGACTGGGTCCAGTCGGGCAGCGAGGTGTACAGCAGATGGTGCGGGCCCGCCCACATGTACGTGAAGGCCAGCGCCCAGAAGTGGACGATGGACAGGCGGTAGGAATAGATGGGACGGCCGGCCTGCTTGGGCACGAAGTAATACATCATGCCGAGGAAGCTGGTGGTCAGGAAGAAGCCCACCGCGTTGTGGCCGTACCACCACTGCACCATGGCGTCCTGCACGCCGGAGTAGGCGGAATAGGACTTCCACAGCGACACCGGCATCTCGATGTTATTGAAGATGTGCAGGATGGCGATGGTCAGGATGTACGAGCCGAAGAACCAGTTGGCCACGTAGATGTGCTTGGAACGGCGCTTGATGATGGTGCCGAAGAACACGATGGCATAGGCCACCCAGACCAGGGTGATCAGGATGTCGATGGGCCATTCCAGTTCAGCGTATTCCTTGCTGCTGGTGAAGCCCATGGGCAAGGTGATGGCGGCGGCGACGATGACGATCTGCCAGCCCCAGAACGTGAACGCGGCCAGCGGGCCGCAGAACAGGCGCGCCTGACAGGTGCGCTGGACCACGTAGTACGAGGTCGTGAACAGCGCGCTGCCGCCGAAGGCGAAAATCACCGCGTTGGTGTGCAGCGGGCGCAGGCGGCCGTAGCTCAGCCATGCGGTGTCAAAGTTCAGCTGCGGCCAGATAAGCTGCGCAGCGAGAAAAACGCCCACAGCCATGCCAACGATGCCCCACACTACCGTCATGAGCGCGAACTGCCTCACGATCTTGTAGTTGAAGGTGTCGGCCTTGCTTGCGATTGCGGCGCAATCGTTCATCGCCCTTCCCCTAAAGTAACAAATAGCTCCAGACTGCAATGATGGGACTAGTCACTAGGGGCAGCGTTGATCTGGATCAAGCATCTGGCTGCGCGCAGGGGAACGCGGCGCCGGCGCAACGGGTCCAGGCGCGAAATCAAACGCGGCGTTCAGCCGCGCGACTGGCGGGTCCGCTGTCGTCATCGAGCAGGATGGCGCGGCCGGCGTCGTCGGTGTCGTCGTACTGGCCGTTGAAGACGGCCCACCACAGCGACACGCCGATGGCCAGCACGAACAGCAGCGACAAGGGCAGCAGCAGATAGAGGATGGTCATTGCGCCGCTTCCAGCGCCGCGGCGGGCGCTGGCGCGCCAGACCAGTCGCGGCGGCAAAGGCGCCACGAGTTGTAGGCCACCGCTAGCGAGGACACCAGCATGGTGATCGCGGCCAGCCACGGCGTGACCCAGCCGACCAGCGCCAGCGGCGTCATCAGCAGATGCCAGATCAGCGAACCGTACAGGTTCTGGCGCGCGCGGCGGCGCGCCTCGCCCAACAGCTCATCCAACGCCGCGTCCGGCATGTGGGGATGGGCGGCCAGCGCCGAATGGGCGGAGGCCATGGCGGTGGGCACCGCCATCGACATGGCGCAGGGACAGCTCATCACCAAGAGCGCCACCATCACCGGGATGCTGTGCGCCGGATCGATATAGGTCCAGGCGGCCGCGGCGGCCAGCGCCAGCGCGACCTGGGCCATGACGAAGCGCGAGGCCAGCCGGTCGGCGCGCGCGCCAAGTTCCAGACGCTGCGCCTCCACGCGCTCGTGGCGCGATCCGCCCGCCGCGCCGCCGAAGGACTGGCGGGCGCACAGTTCCAGGTAGCGCGCGGTCAGCAGAAAGGCCACGAACATCGTGACCGAGTCGAAGTACACCTCGCCCCGCCCCGTATAGGTGGCGTGGACGCTGGGTATGAAGGCGGCGACGATGCCCAGGGCCACCGGCACGTCCATGCCGGCGCGGCCGTGGCGCAGGTTGTCGCCCGCGTGGCGCCAGATCGGCCAGGCCGAATACACCACCACCGGCACGGTCAGCGCGAAGCTGGCCCAGTTCATCAGCACGATGGCCCAGTCCAGCGTTTCCAGCGCATCGGCGGGCATGCTTTCATGGCGCAGGTAGCCGGGCCAGGCGAACATCATCACCTGCATCATCGCCAGCCACGCCAGCGACAGGCGCACCAGCGCATGGCGGCGCTGCTGGCGGTCGGCGTCGGACAGGCTGGCCGGGACGGCGAAGATCGATTTTGCTCGCATGCGCCGATGTTACTCAGCGCGTTACAAGACTGCCTTGATCTGGATCAAGGCGGGTCCGGCCGGTTTGCCCCGGCAACGCGGACGGGCTCGGCGCCGCCCGGATTGGAGGAGCCCGGCTCTGGGGGCCGGGCTCGGGAGCGCCTGGCTCAGGGCCGCTGGCGACGCAGCACGTCCACCACCGCCCGCATCAAGCTGGCCAGTTCGTCCTCGGCCATGGTCAGCGCCGGAGTCAGGTAAACCACATTGCCGAAAGGCCGCACCCAGACGCCGGCTTCGACCAGGCGCCGCTTCAGGCCCTCGCGGTCGGCGATGCCGTCCAGTTCGACCACGCCGATCGCGCCCAGCACGCGCACGTCGCGCACCCAGGGCAGTTCGCGGCAGGGCTCCAGGCCCGCCGCCAGCGCCACCGAGATCGCCTGCGCCTGCGCCAGCCGCGGCTGGGTCTCGAACAGATCCAGCGAGGCGTTGGCCGCGGCGCAGGCCAGCGCGTTGCCCATGAAGGTGGGGCCGTGCATCAGCGCATGCGAGGGATCGTCGGACCAAAAAGCCTCGAACACGCGCTTGCTGGCCACCGTGGCCGCCAGCGGCAAGGTGCCGCCGGTCAGCGCCTTGGACAAGGTCACGATGTCCGGACGGATGCCGGCCTGTTCGAAGGCGAACATGCTGCCCGTGCGGCCAAAGCCGGTGAAGATCTCGTCGAAGATCAGCAACAGGCCATGGCGGTCGGCCAGGCGACGCAGGCGGCGCAATACTTCCGGGTCATGCAGCAGCATGCCGCCTGCGCCCTGCACCAGCGGTTCGACCAGGATGCCGGCCAGCCGGGATCCATGAACCTCCAGGTGGGCCTCCAGCGCGGCCAGCTCGGCCTCGCCGCGCGGCAGGTCGACGATGTCGTGCCCGGCCAGCATGCCGCGGAACAGGCTGTGCATGCCCTCGTCCGGATCGCAGACCGCCATGGTGCCGAAGGTGTCGCCGTGATAGCCGCCGCGGAACGCCAGGAAGCGGCTGCGGCCGCGTTCGCCCTGGTTCAGCCAGTACTGCAACGCCATCTTCATGGCGACTTCCACCGCCACCGAGCCGGAATCCGTATAGAAGACGCGGTCCAGCCCCGGCCCCAGCATGGCGGCCAGGCGGCGCGCCAGGGTCAGCGCCGGCTCATGGGTCAGCCCGCCGAACATGACGTGCGGCATGGCGTCCAGCTGCGCGCGCACCGCCTGGGCAATGTGCGGATGGTTATACCCATGGCAGGCCGTCCACCAGGACGCGACGCCGTCGATCAGGCTGCGGCCATCGGCCAGTTCGAGCCTGCTGCCGTGGCTGCGCACCACGGGCAGCGGCGGCGTCGCCGTCTTCATTTGGGCATAGGGGAGCCAGATATGGGGCTGGCCCTGGGCCACCCAGTCGGGCGTGTGCATGATTCACCTCTCGATACCGGCGGCGCGCCTGGGGTCCGTCCGGCGGATCCGGCCAGGACAGGGGCGGCGCCCGCCTCCACTACAATGGCTCGCATTCTACGGCCAGGCGCGGGCACGCCCGCTGCCGGGCCGCTGCCGGAAATATTGATGTCCAAGCTGGATCCGCTTTTCTCCTCCGAATTGGCGCGCGCCGAAACGCGCCGCGTGCGCCGCCGCCTGCGCACCGCCACCACCGCCGCTCCGGGACGCCTGGTCCTCGAGGGCGAGCCGGTCCTGAACTTCTCCAGCAACGATTACCTCGGCCTGTCGCGGCATCCGCTGCTGGTCGAACGGTCGCGCGAATGGGCGGCCCGCCACGGTGCGGGCGCCCAGGCCTCGCGCCTGGTGACGGGCAACCTGGACCTGCACGAACAGGTGGAGGCCAAGCTGGCTCGGCTGAAGGGCACTGAAGCCGCGCTGCTGCTGGCCTCGGGCTGGCAGGCCAATGCCGCCGTGCTGCCGGCGCTGCTGCGCGCCGCCGCCAGCCAGGGCGAGGTCGAGCTGTACGCCGACAAGCTCAACCATGCCAGCCTGCACCACGGTTGCCAGGCGGCGGGCGTGAAGCAGATCCGTTTCCGGCACAACGACCTGGACCATCTGGAAAGCCTGCTGGCGGCCAGGGCGCAAGCCGAGGCCCCCGGCCAGACCGTGTCGCGATTCATCGTCACCGAAAGCGTGTTCAGCATGGACGGCGACCGGACCGACGTGGAACGGTTGGCCGCCCTGGCCGACCGCTACCGCGCCTTCGTCTACCTGGACGAGGCGCACGCCACCGGCGTGCTGGGTCCCAACGGCATGGGCCTGGCGGGACTGGCGCCCGGCCGCATCGACCTGGCCATGGGCACCTTCAGCAAGGCGCTGGGCGGATTCGGCGCCTATGTGGCCGGTTCACGCGCGTTGTGCGACTACCTGATCAACGCCTGCTCAGGCTTCATCTACACGACGGCGCTGCCGCCCGCGGTGCTGGGCGCCATGGATGCGGCGCTGGACCTGGTGCCCACGCTGGACGCCGAACGCGCCCGGCTGGCGACCTCGGGCGACAACCTGCGCGCCGCGCTGCGCTGCATGGGATTGGACACGGGGGCATCCTCCACCCAGATCGTGCCCGCCATCGTGGGCGACGAAGCCCGCGCCCTGGCGCTGGCCTCGGGGCTGGAACAGCGCGGCCTGCTGGCCGTGGCGATCCGCCCGCCCACCGTCCCCGCCGGCACCAGCCGCCTGCGCGTCACGCTCAGCGCAGCGCACCGCGACGTGGACGTGGCGCGGCTGATCGATGGCTTCGCCGCCGCGCTGGCGTGATGGGCGCTGCCTCCATGCAAGCCGGTATGCCCCGCCCCACCCTGCTGTTCGTGCACGGCTGGGCTTTCGACGCCTCGGTCTGGGCGCCGCTGCGCGCCGAACTCCAGGAATGGCCGCAAGCCGTTTTTGATGCCGGCTACTTCGGACCTGAGCGAGAGCCGGCCATCGGGGGCCCGGCGATCGCCATCGGCCATTCGCTGGGCGTGCTGCGCCTGCTGCGCCAACTGCCGCCAGGCTGCCTGGGACTGGTGTCCATCAACGGCTTCGCGCGCTTCACCGCCGGCGCGGACTTCGAAGCCGGCGTCGCGCCGCGCGTGCTGGAGCGCATGTCGAGGCGGCTGTCCTCGGACCCCGTGGCGGTGCTGCGCGACTTCCGCCAGCGCTGCGGCGACGACTCCGATGTCGGCGAGCCGCGGCTGGCGCCGCTGGCGCGCGACCTGCAAGCCTTGCGCGACGAAGACCGGCGCGCGGCCTTGGCGGCGCTGCCCGTGCCGCTGCTGGTCCTGTCCGGCGCGGACGATCCCATCGTTCCCGCGCCCATGACGCAGGCAGGCTTTGCCGGCCGGGCCGACGCGGAGATCCGCGAACGCCCGGGCGGCGGCCACCTGTTGCCGGTGTCGGATCCCGCCTGGTGCGCGGCGCATATCCGCGCCTTCATTTCCCGCCTGGCGGCCGCCGCATGACCCAAGCCCCGCGCAACGCCGGAATCGGCGCGCGCTTCGGCGCCGCGGCCCAGGCCTATGAAGACCACGCGTCGATCCAGCGCATGGCGGCCGAGCGGCTGGCCAGCGATATCGCCCTGCTGCCCTTGCCCGGCCGTCCGCGCATCCTGGAGATCGGCTGCGGCACCGGCCTGCTGACCCAGGCGCTGGCGCGCCGCATCGGTCCGGCCGACTGGACCGTCACCGACATCGCTCCCGGCATGCTGGCTGCCTCGCAACGCGGCCCGGCCCTGCCGGGCACGGCCCGCTACCAATTGCTGGACGGCGAGCATCCGGCCGGGCTTGCGGGCGGCTATGACCTGATCTGCTCCAGCCTGGCGGTACAGTGGTTTTCAGATCTGAACGCGGGGCTGGGCCGGCTGGCCGCGCTGCTGGCGCCGGGCGGCTGCCTGGCGGTGGCAACGCTGGCGGACGGCACGTTCCAGGAATGGCAGGATGCCCATGCCGCGGCCGGACTGAGCGCCGCCACGCCGCGCTATCCCGCCGTTGCCGCCATCCATCCGTACAGGGGCAATCTGGCCGGTGGCGTGCGCAGCGAACGGCTGATACAAAATCATCCTGACGGACTGCGTTTCCTGCGCGGTCTCAAGGGCATAGGCGCCACCGCGCCCGCCCCCGGGCGCGCGCCTCTGGGCGCGGCGCAGTTGCGGCGGGTATTGGCGGCGTTTGACGAACAAGGAGCCGGGGTGACCTATCACCTGGCCTACGGTATGTGGAAAAAAACCAAGCAACACCCCACCGGCGTTTTCGTGACCGGCACGGATACCGGCATCGGCAAGACCCTGGTGTCCGCGATCCTCGCGCGCGCCTGGAACGCCGACTACTGGAAACCGGTGCAGACGGGCGTGGCGGAAGAGCCAGGCGACACCGAAACCGTGGCGCAACTAGCCGGGCTGCCGCCTGAGCGCCTGCATCTGCCCGCCTATGTGCTGCAGGCGCCGCTGTCGCCCTGGGCCGCCGCCACGCTGGAAGACACCATCGTCGACGCCACCAGCATCGTGCCGCCGGCCACGCAGGCGCCGCTGATCGTGGAAGGCGCGGGCGGCCTCTACGTGCCGATCGACGACAGCCACATGATGATCGACCTGATCGCGCGGCTGGACCTGCCGGTGGTGCTGGCCGCGCGCAGCGGCCTGGGCACCATCAACCACACCCTGCTCAGTCTGGAAGCCCTCAAGCGCCGCGGCATTCCGGTGCTGGGCGTGATCATGAGCGGGCCGCTTTCGGCGGGCAACAAGGAAGCCATCGAGCGCTTCGGCGAGGTGCGCGTGCTGGCCGAGATTCCACCCCTGTCCAAGGTCGACGCGCAAACCGTCGCGGCGCTGGCCAGCGCCATTCCGCCACTGGCGGAATGCCTGCAGGCGCTGGGCGATGCGCCGGCCGTAGCCAGCTAGGCCCCGCACGCGGCCCCGGAAA